>JBAUIQ010000192.1:0-19187 GCA_049683075.1 Pacificimonas sp. | reverse complement strand
GCGCGAGGCGAGAACACGAGCGATGTCGATATCGCCCCAGTCTCCTCCGAGAACTTCGAATTCGCGTCCGATCATAGCGCGAGCAGTCGGCACGGCCCTGCCATCGACCGCCACGCCGCAGAGCATGTCCCGCTCCTCATCAACACTAGCCGTGCTAGTGCCCGGGGCCATCGCCACGAACCAGGTACCGGTAGCGAGGATTGCCGTACGCGAAAGTCTCAAAAACGGCGCCAACTCGATATTGCTGTCATGGCCACCGCTGTAGATCGCCGTATCGCGGCGAAGCCCGGACTTAGCGGCGACGATTGACGAGACTATGCCGACACGCTCCTTTGCGTTCGCCATGGGTGGAAACTTCGCGCTCCAGCCGTTGCGGACAGCAAGGTCGGAGAAGCGGCCAGCTTCCGGCTCCCAAAGGTCTGTGTGGCATCCGAGCGCCCCGCGCTCGGATGCGGCTCGGCCGCCAAAACGAAACGCGAAATATTGCGCTAACGGGAGAATCATGTCCGCCGCGGCAAAGCGATCCGGCGCCAGTTCCTGTTGATAGAATAGCTGCTGCCCGGTGTTCAGCATTTGCGGCAGGCGTGGCGACTTCGTTTCTGAAAATGGCGGACGCAGCGCTTCATACCGTTCGCAAAATTCCGCAGGCGGTGAGAATTCATAGTCCATCACCGGAAACGCCAGTTCGTCGTTCTTGACAACGGCGAACGCGGCTCCGTGAGTCATCGTGAAGATGTCACTGATGGCGTCAGGATCAGGCAATTCGGAGGCAGCGTTGAGAAACCAATCGTAAATACAGTCCACATCAAGCGCCGGATACAGACCGTCGGTAAGCCGCGGACTTTTTATCTGATGATGCTGGCGCATATGACCGCCTTCGCTGAGGCGGATCAGCTTGGTGTGGGTCTTCCCGACGTCGAGAACGAGAAGATCGCGAGAAGAAGATTGATCAGTTTCGTTCACAAACGTACAAAAGCGTTCACAGCGGCCAGCTGTCAACAGGCCGCAGGAGGACAAAAGAATTGTCGAAGACGCCAATACCGACGCCTCTTGCCGTGCCGGAAAGCCATTGGGATCAAGCTCACGCCTCCACGTTGGATGAAGCCGATCTACTTCTTTATCGCTCAAACCTTCTAGGCAGGGATCTAAGCATAACGAACTTCGGTGGTGGAAATACGTCGGCGAAGCTTTCGACCGTTGATCCTGTTTCCGGCGACCCGGTGAAGGTGCTTTGGGTCAAGGGCTCGGGCGGCGATCTAGGCTCCATGTCACTCGACGGTTTTTCGACGCTCTACCTGTCCCGCCTTCTCGCATTGGAACAGCGTTATCGCGGATTGGCGCACGAAGATGAGATGGTCGATTATTTACCGCATTGCGCTTTCGGGCCCAATGCCCGCGCAGCCAGTATTGATACGCCGCTGCACACATTTCTCTCTGCGAGCCATATCGATCATGTACATCCGGATGCCGTGATTGCCATCGCGGCGACCGACAAAAGCGAAGCGTTGACTAAGGAGGTGTTCGCCGACGAGGTCGGCTGGCTTCCATGGCAGAGACCGGGTTTCGATCTCGGTCTTCGCTTACGCGACCTTGCGGTGGCACGGCCAGAGATCAAGGGCGTGGTCCTGGCGGGACATGGACTGTTCAGCTGGGCGGAAACGGCGCAAGAATGCTATGAACTGACAATCGCGTTCGTCGCCAAGGCTGCGCAATTTGTGAATGCTAAGATGGCGGCCACTCGTCCCTTCGGAAAGAATCGGGTCTCTCCGCTTTCGGACGATATCGCGCATCGACGAGCGGCAGAAGTGATCCCGACGTTGCGCGCTGCACTCTCTACGGATGGCGCGATGAAGATCGGGCATTTGGACCGCAGCCCAGAAATTCTGGAGTTCGTCGGGGCAGAAAACCTAGACCGCCTTGCGGCGCTCGGCACATCCTGCCCCGACCATTTCCTGCGCACCAAAATAAAACCGATGGTGATCCGCGACGGCGATGATCTGAACAAGGCTCTGGGCGCGTATCGTGTCGAGTATCAGGGCTATTATGATCGTAACCGGCGCGAAGACAGCCCAGCGATCCGCGGTGCAGAGCCTGTCGTCGTCCTTCAGCCAGGTCTCGGCATGATGACCTTTGCCAAAGACAAAACGACCGCACGGATCAGCGGCGAATTCTACCGAAACGCCGTTAACGTCATGCGCGGTGCCGAAAGCCTCGGCCGTTACGTGGCCTTACCGGAGCGCGAGGCTTTCGACATCGAATATTGGGCGCTTGAGGAGGCGAAGCTACAGCGCATGCCCTTGCCCGCACCGCTCGAAGGGCGTGTCGCACTTGTAACTGGCGCGGCAGGGGGCATCGGTTCCGCAATCGCACGAAGGCTTGCTGCCGCGGGTGCTTGTATGGTCCTAACGGACATCGACGAGGACCGGCTTTACGAACTAACCAGGTCGCTGAGAGAAAAAATCGGCTCCGACCGGGTTATCTCCAGCACCATGGATGTGACCGATGAAAGTTCCGTCGCGGCGGCTTTCGCCGTTGCCGCACGCTCCTTCGGCGGCGTTGATATTCTCGTTGCCAATGCTGGAATTGCGTCCGCCGCACCCTTCGAGGACACGTCGACCGACCTTTGGGATCTGAATTTGAACGTGCTCGCGAAAGGGTACTTCCTTGCCGCACGCGGCGCCTTCCCGTTCATGCGACAGATCGGTGGTGGCAGCATCATCTTCATCGGATCGAAGAATGCGCTCGCCGCTTCGAAAAACGCATCTGCTTATGGGGCGGCAAAAGCGGCAGCGCTGCATCTTGCGCGCGGGCTGGCGCTGGAAGGTGCGGAACATGGCATAAGAGTGAACAGCGTCAATCCTGATGCAGTTCTGGAAGGATCGCATATCTGGAACGGCGACTGGCGGCGCGAGCGTGCGGCGGCCTACGGGATTGCAGGCGAAGATCTTGAGGAGCACTACCGGGACCGATCACTCCTCAAACGATCCGTCTTTCCTGAAGATATCGCAGAAGCCGTCTATTTCTTCGCGTCTGATCTATCTGCGAAATCGACGGGCAATATTATCAATGTCGATGCGGGGAATGCGGGAGCATTTACGCGATGACCACGTCCTTGGCAGACAGTATCTCGGCGACGAATGCGGACTTTTCCGCCAGGCATCGCCGCGACTTCGAACACATCGGGGAGAAGGTGTCGGAGGCTGGCTTTGAACTAGAAGAAATTCTGAATGCCGCTAGCGCTTTTGAACTAGCGATCCCCTCATGGGGTGTGGGCACGGGTGGTACGCGTTTTGCGCGCTTCCCAGTGCCAGGCGAGCCTGCAACTGTCTTCGAAAAAATCGACGATTGTGCCGTTGTTCAGGCGCTGGTCGGCATCTGCCCGCGTGTATCTCCGCATTTCCCTTGGGACACGGTCGACGATTACAACGAGCTTCGTGGCTACGCAGAAGAACGTGGACTTGGCTTTGACGCCGTCAATTCGAACGTCTTTCAAGATCAGGTAGGGCAAGCTCACAGCTATAAGTTTGGTAGCTTGACGCATAGTAACGCTAACGTGCGCGACCAAGCTATCGCGCACAACCATCACTGTATTGAAATCGGAAAGATCCTCGGTAGTCGCGCTTTAACAGTGTGGATCGGCGACGGCGCAAACTTCCCCGGTCAACAGGATTTTACGCGAAGCTTTGACCGATATCTCGACAGCGCCAAGGCTGTCTACGCGGCATTGCCAACGAACTGGACGATGCTGCTCGAACATAAACTGTTCGAGCCGGCATTTTATGCCACCGTCATTCAAGACTGGGGGTCAAGCTTTCTCGCTGCCGACGCATTGGGCCCAAAAGCCCAATGCCTCGTAGACCTTGGACACCATGCCCCTTCCGTAAATATCGAGATGATCGTCGCACGACTTGCATGGGCAAAGAAGCTTGGCGGCTTTCACTTTAACGACAGTAAATATGGCGACGACGATCTGGATGCGGGCAGTATTCAGCCGTTTCAGCTGTTCCTCGTGTTCAATGAACTCGTAGAAGCGCAGGCGCGGACGAGCGATCCCTTCTGTCCCGCTTACATGATGGACCAGTCGCACAACGTGACCGATCCTATCGAAAGCCTAATGCTCAGCGCTGACGCAATTCTTTGCGCATATCTTCGGGCGCTTCTCATTGATCGGAGGGCATTGAGGGATGAGCAGGACGCGAACGATGTCGTCGCCGCGCGTTCGCGCTTGCAGAACGCCTATCAAACCGATGTTCGCCCCCTTGCCGCAGAGGTCCGCCAGCGTGCCGGCGGCGCGCTCAATCCTCTGACCACATATCGAGCAAGCGGATACCGGACTGCGGTTGCCGCCGCCCGCCCGTCCGCGGGGCCTGCTGGAGGAGGTATCGTATGACTGAGATAGAACCGCGGACGCGGCCGCCGTTCATTTGGATCGCCTCGCAGCCTATCGATCCAGTTGGGTTCATGGCTACGATGCGCGATGCCCCGCCCCGCAACGAGGGGCAGAACCGATGGGTTCTGATGCGGCGTGAGTTCAAGCTGCAAGCGTGCCCGGAAAACGCAGCAATCGAAATAACAGTCGACGGTCGTTATCAGCTGTTCGTGAATGGAGAAATGGTCGGCCGCGGTCCGGTGCGCTCCAGCTTCCTCGACCAGAAATATGACAGATACGAGGTGAGCGCACGTCTCCGTGAAGGCGACAATGTCATCGCGGTTCTCGTTCATGTATATGGGGCCGACACTGCCTGGTACGAGCGTGTGCGCGGTATGTGGCAACCGACATTCGGAGATGGGGGGCTCTGGTTGCGCAGCGTCGGGATCAATTTGATGAGCGATCTGAAATGGCGGGCGCTTGAAAGCGAGGCGTGGGACCGAGACACGTTACGCATGAACGATGGACTTGGCTTTATAGAGTCGCTCGATGCGCGGCGCCTGCCGGTCGACTGGAAAGAGGCAGACTTCGACGATGCGGACTGGGAGGACGTCCATATCCTCCGATCGGGTGGAGACGGCCCTGAGAGCTTTTTCGGCGGCCTCGTCACGAAGCCGTTCCCTTACCTTTCAAAGAGCCCGCTTCCAGCCCTCACGGAAACACTCGAACGTCCAACTCTGTTGCGCTGGGCGAAACGTGTGGCGGACACGTCTGAGAAGCCAGCAAGCCAGGCGTCGTACGAAGCATCTTTCCTCGACGGCGCACCCGAGATCTCGGACATAGATCAGCTGACCAGCGGTGGAACGGCCGTCGTCCGCACATTGCCTAACCAGGGCGTAAGTCTCCTGTTCGGCTTCGATGGTCTGTTGACTGCCTACCCACATATCGAACTCGACGCGAAGGGCGGCGAAATAATCGATATCGCGGTTGCCGAGAAGCTTCCTGGTGAGTTCAGTCCCGAGGGCATGTCTGACGACGCACGGATCACGCCCGCGCCGGTCCTTGGCAACGACGCCCACGTCGCGCGCTATATCGCACGTCCCGGTCCTCAGACCTTCGAGCGTTTCGAATGGTCAGCAGTAAAATGGATGCAGGTTACGATCTGGAAAGCCGACGAGGGGCTCAAGATCAAGGATATCGCCGCACGGTTCATCCGATACCCGGCAGGCGAGGCAGGCAGTTTTACCTGTAGCGACCCTTTTCTCTCCGACCTCTGGTCCATTGGCCGTAAGACTGTGCAGCTTTGTATGCACGACGGCTGGGAAGACTGCCCGAGCCGTGAACAACGGCAGTGGTTGGGAGACGTGACTGTCGAACATCTTGCTGCGCAGACCGCTTTCGGTCCTCAGGCGAACCCGCTCACCGCAAAGTATCTCCGCGATGTCGCGGCAAGCCAGCGGCCGGATGGTCTGACGCAGATGTTCGCGCCGGGCGATCACAAAGTGAATGGCATCCTGATCCCGGACTGGACGCTGCAATGGATTCTGACCGCAAGCGACTACTATCTGTGGTCTGGCGACCTCGAGACCATCGACGGAATTTTCCCGGCCATTCAGCGAGCTTTGCAGTGGTTCGAACGCCAACGCGGACCATCCGGACTCGTGGCGGACATGCCCTACTGGCACTTCATGGACTGGTCAGGTGTCGGGCGTAGCGGTGAGGCAGGCGCACTGAATGCGCAGTACGCTGGAACCCTCCGGGCCGCAGCAAAGCTTGCTGCCGCTCTCGAGTACGACCGGGCCGCTGTTGCGTACCGTCGCGACGCGGACATGTTAGCTTCCGCACTTAACGAGCGGCACTGGGACGAGCGGCGCGGCGCCTATGTCGATATCGTCGACCCCGAAACGGGCGAGCAGAACTTGCGTGTCAGTCAACATACCAATGCTGGTATGATCCTCTGGGATCTTGCCCCTCAAGATCGGTGGGATCGAATGATCGACCGGACAACCGACGCTGAAAGACTCACCTTCACCGCCGCGCCGCCGATCGCACCGACAGGCGAGACGCTGGATCCTGAAGACGGTGTTGTGCTCGCGAATACCTTTTACGCGCATTTCGTTTACAGCGCGTTGGCAAAAGCAGGGCGGCTCGACCTTGCCATTACTCAGTTTCGGAGGCGGCTCGGACCGATGCTCGAACGGGGCGCGGATACGCTATGGGAAAGCCTGGAACCGACGGCGAGCCTTTGCCACGGTTTCAGTGCGTCGCCCACCTACCAGCTGTCGACTGCGCTTCTCGGCGTGACGCCCAGTGCGCCTGGATTCACCTCTTTTGATTTCCATCCGCAACTCGTGGGGGTGGAGTCGGCTTCCGGCACGTTAGAAACCGTAGCGGGAAGCGTGTCAGTTTCCTTGGAGGATAAGGGCGACCGGGTCGAGGCCATAGTGGACGTGCCGGACGGCTCGATCGGCCACATGGACGAAAGCAAAATGCGACTTCTCGAGGGAAGTGCACGGCTCGAGCCCGGACGAAACCGTTTGGTAATTGCGTTATAGGGTTTGCGATAGACGACGTGGCCCCTGTACAGCCATCGCGTGCGCAAGACCGAACGACATCGCTTCATATTAAAAGCCCTTGATGAGGAAGGGTTTCTTTCTGTCGAGGCGCTGTCCGCGCGGATTGAAACCTCGCTCGTCACGATACGTCGCGATCTAAAAGCGTTGGATGACGAGGGGTTGCTGTCGCGGGTTCATGGCGGAGCCGAGCGGCAAACGACCCAGCGTCACACATTAGTCGGCCGGAGCTTCGAGCGAAACATGGCGCGGAACCGGAGTGCTAAGCGCCGGATCGCAGCTCGCGCCGCTCAGCTATGCGGCGACGGCGACAGCATCATTGTCGACGGGGGCACCACAACTTATGAATTGGGGCCGCACTTGGCTGGACGCGGCACTCAGGTGCTAACGAACAGCCTCCATATCATCAGCGGCCTTATTGAAGATCCGGCGACAAGATTGATTGTCCCAGGTGGTGAGGTTTTCGCCGAACAAAACATCATCCTATCACCGTCCGAAGACGACGGCATTTCCGACTTTCGCGCCGGAACCATGTTTCTTGGCGCAGAAGCGCTCTGCACCGATGGCGTCCGGCAGTCGGATATGCTTCTGGTTCATGCCGAACGGCGATTGCTCAAACTCGCGACGCGCGTCGTTCTCCTTGTCGACTCATCGAAGTTCGAGGCAAACGCGCCTTTGAAACTTTGCGAACTGTCGAAAATCGATACGGTCATAACTGAAAGGGCGCCACCACCACGGCTAGCCAACGCCCTCTCTGAGGCAAACGTAATGACCATAGTTGCATCGAAATGATCGTTTTGTTTCGTTTTTGATTGATTAAATCCTCCTCATGGCGTTTAGCGGAAAGAAAACGCACTTGGGGAGGTGTTATGACTCGAAAATATCTGGCCGGGGCGGCCATCGCTGCGATCGCCGCCGCAACCCTTCCGTCATCCGTTCGCGGGCAGACCGCCGCTTCGGAAAGGGACGCGGTCGAGGTGCCAGAAATCATCGTGACCGCCCAGCGGCGCGAACAGGCCATTACCGACGTTCCTCTGGCGGTGACCGCTTTGTCGGGCGAAGCCTTCGAAGAAGCCGGCTTTGATACCATCGACGATCTCGCAGAAGTCGTTCCTTCACTTACCTTCGGATCTTCAGCAACGGCGCGCGGCGAAGGACTCGTTATTCGGGGTTTCGGCACGACGAGCTTCTCCGACGCAGCCGAGGGGGCGGTCGGCATCGTTGTCGACGGCGTCGTGCTCGGGCGTCAGGCAGCCGGCCTTCTCGACCTGGTCGACATCGAGCGGGTCGAAGTGCTTCGAGGCCCGCAGGGAACGCTTTTCGGGAAAATCGCCTCTGCCGGTGTAGTGAATATCGTCACGAAGCGCCCGACCGCCGATTTCGAAGCCGAAGCGCGAGCCCTTTACGGCAGCGATAATGAGTTTCGACTCGGCGCATCGCTCTCCGGTCCCTTCGCAGGCGACTCGCTGAGTGCGCGCCTAACGGGCTTCTATAACCAACGCGACGGCATACTTAATCAGCTGAACCCTGACTTTCCAATATCAGAAGTGAATGACGAGAAGGAATGGGGTGTTCGCGGTAAACTGTTGTTCCAGCCGAGCAATGCCCTAGATATCCTGGTGACCGGTGAATATCAGAAGCAGGACGTGCTCTGTTGTAATTGGACGGCGCGCCAATTTGCCACCGACGGTCCTTTCGCTGCCATACAACAGGCAACGCTCGGCGCATTTGTCGATCCTGGTCCGGGCAATCGTGATGTCGCACTTACGATCAGGTCGAACTTTCAAGAGAGTGAAACCACGGCAGCCACGGTTGATGTTGATCTTCAGATCGGCGACCATTCGCTCCGGTCGATTAGTGGCTATCGCAGTTTCGACATTTCTGAAGGCAACAAGACTGATCAGCTGCCCATCAGCTTTTTCGACCTGGCGGCGACGGATTCCGAAATAGAGCAGTTTAGCCAAGAGCTTCAGCTCCTCTCGCCGGATGACGGCCCGCTTACCTATGTCGCTGGTCTCTACCTCTTCAATCTGCAGGTCGACAGTGTGCAGCGTCAGGAGGCGGCCTTTGTCGTGCCCGCGCCCGGTGTGAATATTCCTGCGCCGCTCGCGCCGTTTCTATTGCCTCCTGAAGTCGTCGCCGCTGTCCCACCGTCAACTTTGGTGAATATCCAGAATCAATCGCAGGAAACCTGGAACTACGCAGCGTTCTTTCAGGCATCCTACGAACTGTCAGACAAACTGACCGCTACCGGCGGCGCACGCGTCATCCGCGAAGAGCTCGACGTTTTTTTTGACCGGTCCGGCGGGCTTCCCCTGGGCGCCTTCGGACAGACGATCGCAGGCATTTCCGACGACACGAACGACACCGCTGTCACCGGAATGGCCAGTCTCCAATATCAGTTCGCGGAGGAAGCGAGCGCCTATTTTACTTATAGCCGGGGATACAAGGGACGCGCCTACGACCTGAATGCCGGCAGTCCGGTTGTGTTCGATGAAAATGGTGATCCTGTTTACGAGCCGCTCGACAATGAAACAGTCGATCATTTCGAGATCGGCCTGCGTGGCCGCGCGCTCGATCGAAAACTGCAGTTCGGCGTTACTGCGTTTCGAACCGAGGTACAGGACTACCAAGCAGCATCTCAGCGAACGGACGGGATACCCGGTTTTGTTCTCAGCAATGTCGGTGAGTTCAGAACACAGGGTGTGGAGGTCGAACTGACCGCTCGCCCATCTGCTATTTTCGAAGCTGGGGCAAATTTCTCTTATGTCGACGCGGAGTATGTCGACTTTCCGAATGCCGAGTGCCCGCCAGCGAACTTGCCAAACCGGCCCGCCAGCTGCGCCATATCGAACACGCAGGACTTGTCAGGCGCGCCCGCAGCAAATTCGCCTGACTGGTCGGGCTTCGTCTACGGGACAATCTACACGCCTCTCGCATCGACGGGATGGCAGGCGGTGTTACGCGGCGAACTCAGCTTTCGGTCCGACACGCTTTACTCCCTAACGCAAGATCCAAATACGATTCAGGATGGCTACGAACTCGTGAATGCGCGCCTGTCGCTGAATTCCCCTGACGATCGCTTTGAGTTAGCGTTATGGGGCCGCAACTTGTTCGATGTTGATTATGCGGACAGTATCTTTTCGACCCCGGTCGTTGGCGGCTACTCGCAATTCATTGCCAATGATCGGCAAATCGGTGTCGAACTCCGCACCAGCTTCTGAGGTGAATGAAGAGGCGAGACTGCCATTCGGGCGGCTTTGCCTCTTCGCCCTGCCCGCCCTTCCCGCCGCTGCGCTGAGTTTTCCGATCGGGGCCTATCTACCGCCCTTCTACGCCGAGCGGCTCGGAATTGATCTTGCGCTCGTTGGCCTCATTTTCATGGCTGCCCGGCTCTGGGACATCATCACGGATCCGCTGATGGGTTACCTTAGCGATCACACGTCAAGCCGCTGGGGCCGACGAAAACCGTGGCTCGTAGCCGCTATGCCTGTCCTTTTGGTAGGGGGTTGGCTATTGTTTTTTCCTGAGCCCGACGCCGGCCCCGTCGCGCTCGTCTTCGCCTTGTTCGTCAGCTTCCTTGGGTTCACAATGCTGACGATCACGCATCTTGCTTGGGCTGCGGATCTCGGACCGACTTATGACGAGCGTTCGCGACTTCAGGGCGCCGTTCTCCTTGCGAGCATCGCTGGCCTCCTCTCAGCTATGGTCCTGCCAGCGATTGCGGAACAGGGCGCCGTCGACGCCGCAACGGCACGAGTTGAGGCGCTTGGTATCTATGCGCTCGTGCTTTTGGTACCAACAGTTCTGATCGCGATTTGGTCTACGCCGTCTGGAGCGACGCGGTCCGATGAGGAGAGCGCGTTTCGCGATGCGCTTCGTCGGCTTCTGAAGCGGCCAGAGTTCCGGCGCCTGCTCGCTGCCGATTTCGTTCAGGGGATCGCAGGCGGCATGCTGCTCAGCGGCTTCATATTTACGATGGAAACCTATCTCGGAGTAGGTGACCGTGCTGGCCTCCTCCTTCTTCTGTTCATGGCATCGGGCATGATTTTCGTGCCGATTTGGGCCCTGGTCGCTAAACGTCTAGGCAAACATCGCACCGTTAGCTGGTCGTCCCTGTTCACGATCCCGTTCATCGCTGCGCTGTTCATGGTGCCGTATGACTCTCTACAATATGCCGCGCTTGCCATCATCGGCTTCGGTTCGACGATGGGCGTTTGGATTTTTTTAACACGCGCAATAGTCGCTGATCTCGACGAGCTCGAGCGCCTGCAGACGGGTCGCCGCCAAACCGCTAGCGCGTTCGCGCTTGTGACCCTGTCGACAAAGCTGGGCCAAGCCGCGGCCGTCGGGATCGGTGTTAGTATTTCTTCTGTCATCGGGTTCGTACCGGGCGCGGACATACAGAACGACGGTGTTCCTCTCGCTCTTGCACTGCTGACATTCCTGCCGCCGATCGTCGGCCACCTGATTATAGCTGCGATCATGTTCGCGCATCCGGACGACCGCGGTCGACTTCAACGGGCGATAGAATCGACGTGAAACTGGCAGACTGTCATAGTATCGCTGACCTACGCGATGCGGCGAAGGCCCGCGCGCACCGTATGGTATTCGAGTATATCGATGGCGGCGCTGACGATGAGCTAACGCTTCGCGCGAACAGCAGCGACTTCGCTGACTGGACCTTCCGGCACAGGGTTTTGCGCGACGTGTCCGAGATTGACACGTCCGTCACGCTGTTAGGGAAGCCTCATCCCTTGCCGTTCTTCCTTTCACCAACCGCCGGCAACCGGCTTTTTCATAAGGATGGCGAACGCGCGGTCGCCGCCGCCGCGGGAAAAGCGGGTATCGTCTGCGGTCTTTCGACGCTTGGCTCGGTTTCCATCGAAGATCATATTAATTGCGGCAACGGTCCGAAATGGTTCCAAACCTACGTTTGGAAGGACCGCGGACTGACGCGAGAAATGCTCGCCCGCGCGAAGGCAGCGGGCTACGAAGCGCTGGCGCTGACCGTCGACCTTCCGGTGCACGGAAACAGAGAGCGAGATCATCGAACCGGCTTCTCCATTCCCCCGAAACTCGGGCCACGGCAGGTCTGGGACGCTGTGAAACGTCCACGATGGACAAGCGAATATCTGACCAGCCCCGCCATTCGCTACGCGAACCTTTCTCAAACGACCGACGCGATGAGCCTGGCGGACTTCATCGCCGAGCAGCTCGACCCCTCGTTCACTTGGCACGACGCCGAGCTGCTCCTTGCCGAATGGAACGGCCCGGCGATATTAAAGGGCGTTGTCCATCCTGACGACGCGCGACAAGCGCAACGACTGGGGTTCGCCGCGGTTTCGGTGTCAAATCATGGCGGGCGGCAGCTGGATCGCGATATCTCGGCGATTGAGGCGCTGCCTGATATCGTCTCAGCTGTAGGCGAAAGTATCGATGTTACAATCGATAGCGGAATCCGCCGCGGGACCGACATTCTGATAGCTCTCGCGCTTGGTGCGAAAGCCGTAGGGGTTGGCCGTGCTTATCTTTATGGTCTGGCGGCTGCAGGTGAGCCGGGAGTTACACACGCCATCAAAATACTCGTCGACGAAGTCAGGCGGGACTTGGCGCTATTAGGTTTTAGCAAAATTACGGGCCTTTCTAGAAAGGGCTTATATCCCTCCGCCTGAGATTTTTTTGAGGCGACTAATGACCGAACAAACTTCTTCTGCTTCGCGGGCAACCCTTCTCTGTTTTAGGGAAGAAGTTCCCTGTTATCTTTTCTAGGGAAAACGAATTTAAATCACTGATACGCTTTGATCATACCGCGCCGTCGAAGAGCTGCCATCCTCATTTTTGTGAATAACCCTGTATTTTTCCGTCGAACAGGGAAAATGTAGCCGAGACCGGTCCTCCACGTACTGCGTCGCGCACCACCCAGTCTTGGATTATCCGTCGACGTCGTTCGAAGCGCGCTCGAGATACTCAATTGCAAAATCTGATACTTTGAGACCGTCCGGGAACTGAAAGGCGACTTGAGTAGCGTAGGCGTCCGCCGCCGCCAATTTCAGAGCCGCTTCATCTCCGGAGAGCTCGATTGGCGCATAGGCATCAGAATTCCAATCGGCGCGGTTAGTGTAGGGATAATCTGCCCAGCATCGGACTGCAAAATGCTCAGCGAGAATGTGGGCGACAAGAAAATGGTCCACATGCCCGCCGATCGCCTTCGGACCGTAAATCTTGCCGGGTTTGTGCCGCTGCACTAGTTCACCGAGAGAGTCGGCGATCATAGATTCCAGCTTATTTTCCTGGCGAGGCCGCTCGAACAGGGCGACCGCGCTATCATATCCTCGATGAGGGGCCTCGAGAAAATTTAAATGTACCGGTTCAGCGCCGATCAGGGTGCATGCCTGCCGGTCCTCCTCGCGCCGCAGTGCCATATAGTCGACGTCGGGCGGCAAACCTTTGTCGAGCTGGCAAGCGAGCGCGAATCCTTGAGGCTGGGCGACATTCCCGGTGAAGACAGTCGCCACGATGACGCGGTCCCCTGCAGCAGCCCTTCGTGACAAATAACCGCCCAGGGAAAAGATGGCATCGTCGAGATGCGGTGAGACGGCGAGGACCGTCGTCGTCATAAAAGATGCGGCTCGGCGCGGAAGCGGCAGTCGTCCATCGGCAATTCAGTATCGAAGCCGACGTCCGGCCTCGTTCCGGCAATCGCCGTATATTCCTCTTGGATCAGCCTCCCGACGACATCCCAGCTATAGGTGGCGCGGCATTCCGCGAGCGCCGTTTCGGCCAGCTGAGCTCGAAACCTGTCATCATCGATCAAACGGGAGGTCTCAGCAGCGATGGCGTTCACGTCGCCCGGTTCGATAAGCACGCCATTCTCACCGCTGCGCAGGCAATCGATCACGCCGACACTACGGCCGGCAAGAACGGCGTGGCGGGCGGCCATGGCTTCGAGGATCGTGTTCGAAAATCCTTCCGCATAGGTCGGCGAAAGGAAGACATCATGCTTCCGATAGAGAACGGGGACATCGGCATAGTCGGCATAGCCGGTGAACGAAACGCGGTCGCCGAGCCGCAAAGTTTTCGCCAATGCCTTCGCCGGTTCAAGATCGGGACCGATGCCTGAGATCGTGCAACGCCAGTCTCGCTTCGCTTGAACCTTCGCCAAGGCCTCGAGCATATCGAGGACTCCCTTCCGGCGGTCCACACGACCATGATAGAAAAGACGAACCGGGTCGCCGTCGACAAGAGGGTCGCCCGGCGTGAACCTTTCCGTATCGACCGCGCCCGGAATATAGGTGAAGCGCGACATGGGCGTTCCCAGCCGCTCATGGACTTCCTGCGCGAAACTCTCGCCGCCGATCAGCACCCGCCCCGCATGATCCAGCACGCGCTGCATCGCCAATCGGTGCGTGTCGCAGCACGAGCCGACCCAATGGCCATCTCCGCCTTGGATCGAGACGATGTTGGGCACGCCGAGCCGTTTCGAGGCAAGAAGCACGGCCCAGCCATTCGGATAGCCATATTGCGCGTGGAGCACATCGAAGGGCGCGCGCTCATGCTCCCGCGCAATGACATCGACCATTTCGTCGATGTCGCGTTCGAAGTCGCCGCAGTCGGCCTCGCCCTTCGCCTCCAGGCCAACCACCCGGACGCCCGGCACGGCCGGCGGCGGGCCGCCGCCATAGACGCCTCGTCCGACCTCGTCGTCGCGATACTGGCTGATCATGGTGACGTCATGACCAGCAGCGACCAGCTGGCGCAGCAAGTTGATGGCATAAATCGACATGCCGGATATGGCGGGGAAGAACCGTCGGCTGACGAAGCAGATCCTCATGCCGCGCGTTCCGCACGCCTCAAAAACTCGATCGATTCCGGAATGGCGAGATGCGCTCTGGGCGATTCGCGGCTCAGCTCGACACAGACGAGGCGCGAGAAGTTCACCTCTTGAAGCGCCGCAAGAACCGAGGGCACATCCATGTCGCCTTCGCCGAATGGAAGGTGGACATGCTCGCCGCGTTTCATGTCCTCGATCGCGACCGTACCCAGATGATCGGCGTGGGCGCGAACAGCATCAGCCGGGTCGATATCCTCGGTGACGAGGCAATGACCGGTGTCGAGGGCAAGCTTCAGCCCGGGCAGGCCATTTCTAAGGATCTCATATTCGTAGACCGTCTCGATCAGCATGCCGGGTTCCGGCTCCAGCGCTGCCTCGATGTTCAGACGCTCGGCTGCGATCAGGACCTTTTCAAGACCTTCGAGAAGCCAGCCACGCGCCTCGCCACTGTCGACATCGGGTTTCGGAACGCCTGCCCAAAAGGATACACATTCCGCGCCGAGCCGATCGCCGATCTCCAGTGCGCGGATCAGGAATTCGACGCGGCGCGCACGGTCCTCCGCCGTTGGTGAGACGAGCGTCGGTTCGTGTTTCTCACGCGCGTTCAGAAGATAGCGCGCACCCGTCTCGATGACGCAACCCAAACCCTTGCGAGCCAGCGTCTCCGATAAATCGTCCGCTTGTCGCTGCCAATCGTCGGCAAAGGGATCGAGATGATGGTGGTCGAGCGTCAGCGCGACCCCGTCATACCCGGCGTCGGCGATCAACGAGAGCGCGTCGTTCAACCGGTGGCTCGCCGCGCCATTGGTATTGTAGGCATAGCGCAGCGTCATGCCTGCTCGTCCTGCCACCCGGCGGCGTGCGCTTCCGGCTCGCGGTAAAGCGGGTAGAGCGGCCCGACGAGGCGGTCGGCCTCGGCATAATCGAAAAGCGGCTGCGCTTTGAAACTTGCCAGATCCTCTGGTGGCATACGGACCGGACGCACATCCGGTGTTTCCTCACCGAAGCGGATGAGCGGCGAGTCCATTTCGATGAGCTTGCGAGCACCCCGCGCGCCGATGCGGCCATAACTCATCGTTTCGACCTCCATGCCGGGGACGATGACCTTCACGCTTTTGACGGCACTGCCCAGCGGCGTCTGGTCGACGTAGAGAATGTCGAAACCGGCGTCCGTCAGCCTCGCCTTCATGGCCGCAGCACGGCCATCGCCACCGGCCGCTGGCGTCGTCGGCAACTCGGCATAGGCCCGAGATGTGCGCTGCGAGAGCATATTGTCCGCGAGCCAACCCCGCAGTGTTGCGGCGCTCTCTCGTCGCCAGCGCTGCATTTCGGCCATTGCGCGCGGTTCCTGTGCAGCCGGCCGTGTCCCGGCGAGGTAGCGGTCGATATAGTCCGGTGGGGCAAAGCGCCGGGCGAAAGACAGCGGCGCATGTGCGAACGCCTTGCGGGTTCGAGACGCCGCATATTCCGTCAGCGCCTTCAAGAGAGCCGTCTCGCGATCCGGATGGCAGCCCTCGCCGCAGGCTGTCGCCATGATCGGAACCGGCGGCTCGCCGCCATCCTCTTCGCCAACGCAATAAAGGTTCGGAATGCCGAACTCATCGGACGCAAATTTCAGGATCACGCGAATACCGGCGTCGGCGAAGCGATCGATCAGTGCCCTGGCGCTCTCCGGCATATCTTCCGACAGATCGAGCGCGATACCACGGTCGAGGGCTCGGAACAGGAGGCCATTTCCGTCACGCTGGACGATCTCGCAGAGGGCATGACCGATGGCCCAATCGAGCGTCGGCCCAGCGCCAGCGCCGTTCGAGATGACGGTCGTGAATGGCTCATATTCGTCCGGAAGTTCGCTCGACAAATAGGCGGCCAGTTCGACGGGCACATGTACCGTTCGGCCATCAAGCCAGCTGGTCGCTTTCACCCAGCCAAGCTCTGTGGTCCTGTCGACCCGCGACCCGGCTGGTAGGCAGAGATTTAGAGGGTCTGCAACGGCGCGCTCGCCATCGCTTGCGACGAGATCGTTATAGCTCGCGACGACGGGATCGGCACATGCGCCCGACAGCGTGCCGAACGTCATTTCGGCGATTTCGCCAAGACTGCCGAGGATCGCGTCGGCATCCGTCGCGCCATAACCCGCTCCATAGGGGAGCATGCCTTTCAGCTGCGGATGATCGGTAAAAAGCGATACGATCCACACCGGAATGCCAGAGGGGTCGATGTCGCCAATCGGGAAGGCAACGAGCTCTCCAGTGGGGAAAGATGCGATGTAATCCTGCGCGGCCTGCGGCAGATCAGTCGGCAGTCCTGTTGTGTTCATAGCGGGTATCGTTTCACTTCGGGTGGCCGGGACAAGCTGTCATCGATCATCGCCAAGGCTTCGGTTCGTCCGACATCGGGCGCGAATTCAAAGGGGGTGCATAAGCTTGTAAAATCGAGTGGCGCGATACGATCTCGATACTGCTGCAGTTCGCGATGCGTCAGCGGTATGTCCTTGTGAAACGCCTTGTGCGCCGACAGCGCCTCGCTCTTTCCAGCCGCATCCTGATCGACCTTGAACATGTCGCCGCAATAGAGGCGTTCATTGCGGGCATCGTGGAGAGCCGACTGACCGGCATAGTGCCCGCCGACGTGGATCAGTTGCGCGTCATCGTCGATCGCAAGGGCATCATCGAAAGGGACCGTCACCTGAAAGGCCTTTGTCAATTGCAGATCGCCAATGTGGATCGCGACGGTCGCTGGCTCGAAATGCTGCTGCAGCTGCCAGAGCGCGCCATAGCCGTGGACATGGCTGGCGGCGAGGACGGCAATCCCGCCGAGCCGTTCGATTTCGTTCAGCGCGGCCTCGTCGTAAAAGGGCGCAGCTTCGAAAGCTATATTGCCCTCGGGCCTTTTCAGCAGCCATCCCGTGCCCGCCAAGCCGAGCGCCGGAGACGTGGTAAACGCGAGGAGATCTGGCGCCACTTCTCTCCATTCGCTTCGGTAGGCTCCGACAGCGTCCTTCGCAGCCAACCACGACCATCCATCGGCGGGCAAGTCGTTGCGAACATCGGTGCAAACGGGGCAATCCGGCGGCGAGGCGAAATAAAGCTGCCAGAAACCGCAATTCTCGCACGCATAATGACTCAGAGGCATGAACGAGCTTCCTCATAGGCAGTAAAGAAGCGGCGGGCGCTCGCAATGTCACGCTCCGCGTCGAAGTCGCCATTTCCCGTCCGGACATAGTCTTGAAAGGCGGTGGCCTGAGCCGCGAATGGCGTCAGCTGGCGATCGAAATGCATATGTTCGCTCTCCCCGCCATGCAGCCAGGTCAAACTGCCACCGGCATCCTGGCCCATGGTATTTTCCGCCACCAATGCCCCTCGACTGCCAACAACCTCCAGTCGGCGGCGGGGCAAGTCCTCGGGGCAATTATATGCAACGTGCGCCGAAAATAGAGCGCCTGACGCCGTTCGCCCGGCAACGATGCCGCCATCATCAACGGCATAGTCGTGAACACGCCGTTGGAGCGTAATCGACAATGCCTCGACCTCTTCGCCGACAAGACGTTCCGCGAGGTCGAGACCGTGCGGCGCGAGGTCGACCGTCGCACCGCCGCCCGCCGCGACCGGATTCGCCCGCCAATTGTCACCGGTGCCCATGGACCATCCCGGTCCGACCCAGCAGCAATAGACGATGCGAACGGCGGTCTGCGTGCCAATCGCATCGTTCGCAATCATGTCGGCCATCTTCACGTGGGCGGGATGATGCCGCTGGTCGAACGCCGCTGCGAAGGGAATGTTCGCATGCCGGACGACGGCGGCAATCCGTTCAACGGCGGGGCCGCTCTCCGCGATCGGCTTCTCACAAAGGACGGCAACGCCCGCTTCGGCAGCCGCTTGCACCGGCTCGATATGCCGATGGTTTGGCGTCGCGATATAAAGAATATCGGGCCGTTCAGCGCCAAGGAGAGCGGCGGTGTCTTCATAAGTGGCGAACCCATCGCCACGGGCCCGTTCGCGCGCCGTTTCTGAAACATCAGCGATTCCCACGAGCGTACCGCCAGCCGCTTCTATGGCCGGGCGCATAAAATCCTGCGCGACCCACCCATAGCCGGTGATACCCCAGCGCATCACCATCGCTCCGGAAGGGCGACAAGGTCGCCTCTGCAATATTTTGAGACGGCATCGGGCGTCATCGGTTGCGAAGGCGGCACGCCGTGGACGCCATAGGTGGCGAGCGGCGCATATTCATCTCGATAACGGTCGCTCGGCCAGTCGACGCCATTTGCCGACAAGAGCGGGTTTGGCGACAAGAGCTGACCGTCGGCGGGCGCAAGCGACCCGATGCGGCTCGTTCGCTGCGGTGCCATGGCGAGCGAGAAGGCGGCCTCGATTCCGGTGACGCCAGCATTGGCAGACCGTCTTTCTTG
>JBAUIQ010000191.1:0-7328 GCA_049683075.1 Pacificimonas sp. | reverse complement strand
CGCCCGGTCTATGCCGGTCGCGCGCCCGCCGCCGCGCCCGCGACGGGCATCGCGAGCCGCCACGCCGAACAGCAAAAGACCCTCGTCGAAGCCGCGCTGACCGCGTGATGTCTCGCCGCCAGAAGTTCTAGGAGATCCCGTATGTCCACCGAAGTCGTCATCCCCGCCCTTGGCGAATCCGTGACCGAGGCCACCGTCGGCGAATGGCTGAAGGAACCGGGCGATGCCGTCGCCGTCGACGAGCCGATCGTCAGCCTTGAAACCGACAAGGTCTCGGTCGAAGTGCCGTCGCCGGTTGCGGGCGTCCTCGGCGAGCAGCTGGCCGCGGTGGGCGACGAGGTCGAGGTCGGGGCGAACATCGCGACGATCGAAGAGGGCGACGGCGCGTCGACCGACAGCGGCAAGAAGGACGATGTCGGTACCGCCGCGCAGAAGAAGATGGACGCGCCGCCGACCGCCGAACCGCATGTCGATGAGGAGGACGAGAACGAGTTCGCCGAAGCGGATGACGCCGGAAAAGGCGATCTTGCCACGACCGACCAGCCGCTTTCGCCTGCAGTGAAGCGTCTGCTGACAGAACATCATCTGGACCCGGCGGAAGTCGTCGGGACCGGCAAGGGCGGGCGCATTCTGAAAGAGGACGTAATGAAAGTCGTGCGGTCAGGCGCGGTGGCGAAGAAGAGCACTGGCGAACCTGCCAAGGCGAAGGCCGAAGCGGCCACCGGGACGTCGACGTCCGGGAGTGCAGGCACCACCGGTCCGGCCCGTAACGAAGAGCGCAAACGCATGTCGCGCCTTCGGAAGACCATCGCGAGCCGCCTCAAGGAGGCGCAGGACACCGCCGCCATGCTGACGACGTTCAACGACGTCGACATGACCGCCGTGATGGAAGCGCGCTCGAAATATAAGGAGGCGTTCGAGAAAAAATATGGCGTCCGCCTCGGCTTCATGTCGTTCTTCACAAAGGCGTGCGCGCTGGCGCTGAAGGACGTCCCGGCCGTCAACGCGATGATTGAGGGCGACGACATCGTCTACCGTGATTATGCCGACATCGGCATTGCGGTGTCGTCGCCCGGTGGCCTGGTCGTTCCGATCCTGAAGGACGCCGACAAGCTGAACTTCGCCGAGACCGAGCAGGCCATTGGCGATTTTGGCAAGCGCGCGCGCGACGGCGAGCTGAAACTGGCGGAACTCCAGGGCGGCACCTTCACCATCTCGAACGGCGGCGTCTTCGGCTCCCTGATGTCGACGCCGATCCTCAACACGCCGCAGTCGGGCGTTCTTGGCATGCACCGGATCGAGGATCGCCCGGTCGTCGTCGACGGTGAGATCGTCATCCGCCCGATGATGTACCTGGCGCTGAGCTATGACCATCGCATCGTCGACGGGCGCGAGGCGGTCACTTTCCTCGTCCGCGTCAAGGAAGCGATCGAGGATCCGACGCGGCTGGTCCTCGATCTATAGCCGAACAGGAAACGGGGCGCGTGCCGGTCGGCACACGCCCCGCTCCCTCGTCGAACGAAGACGCGGCTCGTCAGAGCATTTCGGACGAGTCGTCCGGTTCGCCATCGCCATCCTGATCGAGGATATCCGGCTGGCCATCGCCATCCGTATCCCAAGCGTCGGGGCGACCATCGCCGTCACGGTCCCAGGCGTCGGGCGTGCCGTCACCATCGGAGTCGATTGTAGCCGGTGGCGTGTCTTGTGCAGCGGCGGGCATGAAGGACCCGAAGGCCAGCATGGCCGCGGCAAGTGTGAGTTCGATACGCATTTGTCGTCTCGCTTCTAATTGCGGATCGCCCCCTGAAGCCGATGAAGAGTCGCGGCTTTCCGGCAACAGGGACAGTCCACGCGCGGTGAAAGGGGGCAGTTTGACGACAAAGCGCAAAGACCGGTCGCGTGGGCGCGCATCACTCGCGGTTCGTCGCAAGCGTAACGTTTCGCTAGCGTGACGACAGCGGGGGGGCGTCTTTCCATTCATTGCCATCGAGGATCTGCAGCGGGCGGAACCGGCGTTTATATTCCATACGCTGACACCCCTCGACCCAATAGCCGAGATAGACATAGGGCAAGCCCGCAGCTTTCGCCCGAAGGACATGGTCTACGATCATGAAGGTGCCGAGCCCGCTTCTGTGCTCCAGGTCGGGGTCGTAGAAGCTGTAGACCATCGACAGCCCGTCGGACTGCTGATCGGTGAGCGTCACGCCCACGAGACGCCCAATCTTCCGATCATCCTCTGGCGGCTCGCGATATTCGATGACGAGCGTGTCGACAGGCGTGCGCTCCACCATGTCGGTGAAATCATGGAGGTTCATGTCAGCCATGCCACCGATGGGGTGCCGTGTGTCGATGTAGCGGCGCAGAAGCGCGAACTGCTCGCTCGTCACGCGCGGCGGGACTGCGCCGACGTCTAGATCGGAATGTTTGCGGCGAAGGCGACGCTGGCCGCGCGTCGGCATATAATCCCGTGTGACGACGCGCACCGAAACGCATTTGCGGCAATGCTCGCAACTGGGGCGATAGACGACATTCTGCGACCGGCGGAAGCCAATGCGGCTAAGCGTTTCCAGCTTTCCCGTCGCCGCTTCGCCGCGCAATTCGGCGAACACTTTTCGCTCCATCCTGTCCGGCAGATACGGACAGGGCGCGGGCGCGGTGACAAAGAAGCGCGGGAATCGGAACGTCTGGTCAGTCACAAGCTACGTTATCGCGGGTCGGGCCCGATCTGGCCAGCCGTCAGCTTCGCCAGTCCGCATCAAGCCAGCTCGACCATGCGCACTTCATAGCCGTGTGCGCGGAGGCCCTCGACCAGGCGGTCGAGGTGCACTGCGTCCCGGGTTTCGCACTCAATATCGGTGATGAGGCCCTTGGCGGGAAGATTCGTGAAGACCCGCTGGTGATAGACTTCGAGGATATTCGCCTGATGCTCCTCGAAGATGCGGGCGACATTGAACAGCTGGCCAGGGCGGTCCTTCAAGCGGATACGAAGGCGTGCGAGGCGCCCGGAACGGGCGAGATCGCGGAGAAGGACATTGGCGAGAAGGCGGGTGTCGATGTTGCCGCCGCATAGCGGTAGGCCGACCTTACGACCTCGGAAGCGGGAGGGATGGGCGAGGATCGCCGCCAGGCCAGCGGCACCCGCGCCCTCGACAACGGTCTTCTCGATGCCGAGCAGCATGGCGACCG
This sequence comes from Pacificimonas sp., assembly GCA_049683075.1. Taxonomy (GTDB): domain Bacteria; phylum Pseudomonadota; class Alphaproteobacteria; order Sphingomonadales; family Sphingomonadaceae; genus Pacificimonas. The sequence goes on along the minus strand of JBAUIQ010000191.1, from coordinate 4,142 downwards.
CCTGCTCGAGCTCGCGCTCGGCGACGAGGACGATATCGTCGACCAGCGCCTCGACCACCGCGGACGTCAGGGCACCCGGTTGCTTGACGCTGATGCCTTCAGCGAGGCTTTCGCCCTCGCAGACGACGGTCTGACCCTTCACCTTGCCGAACATGCCGGGATAGAGCGCCGCCTGGACGCCGATGACGTCCAGACCGGGACGCATATGCTTGGCTGCGATGGCGCCACCCGCGATCAGGCCGCCGCCGCCGATCGGTATGCAGAGCATGTCGAGCTCGGGGACATCCTCCAGCATTTCCATGGTCATGGTGCCCGCGCCCGCAATGACGTGCGGATCGTCGAAGGGGTGCACGAAGGTCAGGCCCCGCCTTGTTTCGAGGAGCCGGGCATGAGCGTAGGCGTCGTCGAACGTGTCGCCTTCCAGTTCTACGATGGCGCCGTGGCCCTCGGTCTGCATGACCTTCACCGTCGGGGTGTAGCGCGGCATGACGATGGTAACGGGAATGCCGAGCCGCGCGGCGTGATAGCTGAGGCCCTGGCTGTGATTGCCGGCGCTGGCGGCGATGACGCCCTTCGTCCGTTGCTCTTCGGACAGGGAAAGGAGCTTGTTTAGCGCGCCGCGTTCCTTGAACGCGGCGGTGAACTGCAGGTTTTCGAATTTCAGCCAGATCTCCGCACCAGTAATGTCGGAGAGGGTCTTGGCGTGGAGGCAGGGCGTTCGAATGACCTGTCCGGCAATGGCGTCGCGGGCCGCCTCGATATCGGCGAAGGAGACGGCGAGCGGGGTCTCGGGGGCGTCGGCGGACGCGCTGGGGTCTTGGTCAGCCATGATATCTTCGGCCTAGTGAAGGAGTATGAAGAGGCCAAGAAAAAGGGGCGAACGCTACTTTCGCAGCATCCGCCCCTCATCGTCCCAAAAGGACAAGCGGGTCTTAGCCGCTATAGGCGATGTCGCGGTCGTTCATTTCCTGGAGCGGGCGGGCGGTCTCGCCGTAGAGTTCCGTCATGCGCGCAACCTGCTCGGCCGACATGGTAACGGGCGTCTCCATGACCATCCAGCGCACATTCTCGCTGCAAGGCGGCGTCGTCAACGAGCCCATGAAGCTGTAGAAGCTGCGGTCCTCCGGCAGGATGTCCGCCGGATTGAAGGTCGCGCCCTCGACTTCCATTTCGGCTTCGGCCGTCGAGAAGTTGTCGATCGCCGCAGCCAATGTTTCGTTCGCCGCGCCCTCTTCGAAGAACAGACCGATCACGGCCAGCTCACCAGCGTCGTTCGCATGAACATAATGCGCGTCGGCAGCGTATTGCGTGCCTGCGACGGTATATTCGGAAGGCGTATGCATGTGAATCTGGACGAGGTCGAAGCGCTCGCCGTCGATCATGATGTGGCTGTCGGGCGTCGCGTTGATGTTGGTGTTGTAACCCTGTCCGGCGATTACGAGTGGCCCTTCTGCATAGTTGATGGCGAGCTCAGGCGTCTCCCCGCCCATACCGGCACTGGCAGGAAGGTCGAAGGGCGACTGGCGCATACCGGTGTCGCAGGTTGCGTTGTCAGCGCTGATTTCAGCCCAGTTTTCCGGCCCGCCTTCGCCTTCGTAGCTCCAGGTGGCGGGCGTCATTTCAACTTCCGATACGGAATCTTCGAGCGCCATGTCGGCATCGGCTGTTTCGACGTCGGCAGATTCACCGCAGGCGGCAAGCGCCAGCGCGGAGGTAGCGGCAAGGGCAACAACGATACGGTTCATTTCGGACTCCGTTGGTATGAATTATTCCCAAGCCAACTCGCTAATCGAGATCAGGTTCCGAAGTTTTTGCCCAGAAGTTTATCCGTCCTATAGGGCTTCGATCTCGTTGAACGGCGTGTCCTTCGGTGGACGGAGGTCACCCGGAAGGCCTAGGACCCGTTCGGCGATGATGTTGCGGAGGATCTCATCCGTACCGCCTGCGATGCGGAGGCCGGCGGACCCGAAATAGCTGCCTTGCAGACGCGCCAGTTCGCTGCCCTCCTCGGCGGCGAGGAAGCCTGCGCTTTCGGTCATGTCGAGGGCAAAGCGACTGATGTCTTGCATCTGCTTGGCCACAACGACCTTCGAGATCGACTGCTCTGGGCCCGGCGTCTTGCCCTGCGACAGTGCCGACAGCGCGCGCTGCTGCGTCAGCTTCACACCCTGATCGTTGATGTAGGCCTGCGCGATTTCCGAACGGACATCGGCCTGTTCGGATGCCGGGCCGAGTGCGGTTTCGATTTCCTTCGCGACATCCATCAGCGTCGACCAGTCGGGCGAGTAGCGCGGCTTGCCGCCGACGGCGAGGCGTTCGTTCATCAGCGTCGTCAGCGCGACCTTCCAGCCCTCGCCCTCTTCGCCGAGACGCCAGCTGTCCGGGACACGAACGTCGTCGAAGAAGACCTCGTTGAAGTCCGAACCGCCGGACATCTGCTTCAGCGGGCGGCACTCGACGCCGTCGGCGCGCATGTCGACGATGAACATCGTCAGACCCTTATGCTTGGGCGCCGACGGATCGGTGCGCGTGACGATAATACCATAGTCGCAAAGATGCGCGTTGGTGGTCCAGACCTTCTGCCCGTTGATGACCCACTCGTCGCCATCCTTCACGGCCTTGGTGCGGATACCGGCAAGGTCCGACCCGGCGGCGGGCTCCGAAAAAAGTTGGCACCAGATTTCCTCGCCCGACAGCGAAGCGGGCACGAAGCGGTCGATCACCTCGCTCTTACCGTGCGTGAAGACCGTCGGAATGCACATGCCGAGACCGATGGCGTAGAGGCCGGTCGGCGCGGCGGACTTTCCCTCTTCCTGTGAGAAGATGATGGATTCCATCGGTCCCTTGCCCTGACCGCCAAACTTCTTCGGCCAGGTGATGCCGGCATAGCCGCCATCATATTTCTTCTTCTGCCAGGACTTCTGACGAGCAACGAATTCATCGCGCGATGAGGGCGCGGGGAGCCCCTCATATTCGGCGGCGTTCTCCGTGATCCAGGCGCGGACGCCCTCGCGAATTTTCGCTTCTTCGGGGCTGTCGTTGAAGTCCATCATATATCTCCTTTGTCTTCGTAGGGCGCTTGCGCGTCCTGCAAAATCACGCTGCTTCCGCATTCCTGCGCTCGAGCGCCCGCACAAGTCGATCCGACCAATAGCCGCGGCTGCCGAGACCGGCCGCCAGGGCACGTGACCGGCGGTAGTAGAATTGGCAGTTCGACTCCCAGGTGAAGCCGATGCCGCCGTGCAGCTGTACGTTCTCCTCCGCCGTGAAGGATAGGCAGTCGAGCGCGGCGGTGCGGGCGGCGGCGGCGGCCGTCTTCAGCTCGGGCGCATTGGCCTGCATCGCCCAGGCACCGTGCATGGCGTGGCTGCGCGCCAGCTGCTGCTTGATATACATGTCGGCGGCCTTGTGTTTGACGCCCTGATAACGGCCGATACGCTGACCGAAGGCAACGCGATCGCGAGCATAGTCGACCGCCATCACCATCGCCGCATCGGCGGTGCCGATAGCCTCGAAGGCGCTAAGAACGGCCAGCCGATCGATGACGCTCGGATAATTATCCGACGTGCCAAGCGGTTCGGCGGCGGCGTTCTTCAGCTCGATCGCACCATAGCTCCTGACGAGATCGAGCGTTTCCACGGTCGTCACCGCCGCCGCGTCCTGCGACAGGTCGACGAGGAACAGCGCCGGGCCGTTATTTCCGGCGGCGCTGAGGATCGCGACATCGGCGATCGGCGCGTCGGCGACCGGCGATTTGGTGCCGACGAGACCGCTCTTTGTCATTCGCGTATCGGGCATCGACGACGGGATCTGGCTCTTACCTTCGCCCCAGCCGAAGCATCCGATGACGCTGCCGTCGGCGAGGCTGGGCAGCCACTTGGCCTGCTGCTCGTCCGAGCCCAGCGCGATCAGTGCCTCGGTAAAGAGCATCGTCGACATCAGCGGCACGGGCGCGAGCGCGCGGCCCACCTCTTCCGCGATCAGGCAGGCCTCTTCCGCGCCCATGCCGACGCCGCCATGCGCCTCCGGCACGCGCAGCGCGGGCAGGCCAAGTTCGACGACGCCCTGCCACATCTCCGCATCGTAGTGGCGATCATCGTCGTTCATGATCTTGCGGGCCGCATCCGGCCCGGCCTCGGCAT
>JBAUIQ010000190.1:0-3545 GCA_049683075.1 Pacificimonas sp. | reverse complement strand
TCGTCCGACACTTCCTGCCAGACATTCTTGGTCGGATCGAGATGATCTCGGCTCTGGTCGACATAGCCGAGATGGACGGTGTCACCGATTTCGATCTTGCCGGAATCAGGCTTCTCCTGACCGGTGATCATCTTGAACAATGTCGACTTGCCCGCGCCGTTCGCGCCGATAACGCCGACAATGCCACCGCGCGGCAACATGAAGTCGAGATCCTCGAACAGAAGCTTGTCGCCATAGGCTTTGGTCAGCCCCTTGGCCTCGATCACTTTGCCACCGAGGCGCTCCGGGTTCTGAATCGGAATCTCGGCCGTCCCGATCTTGCGGTCTTCCTGGCTGGCGACCAGGTCGTCGAACTTGTTGATGCGGGCCTTTGATTTCGTCTGGCGACCCTTGGCGGATTTACGGATCCACTCCAGTTCGTCCTTGATCGCCTTCTGCTTGCCCTCGTCCTCGCGGCTTTCCTGCTCCAGCCGCTTCGCTTTCTTCTCCAAATAGCCGGAATAATTGGCTTCATAGATGTAATAGCGACCGCGATCGAGCTCGAGCACCCAGCCGACGACATTGTCGAGGAAGTAGCGGTCATGCGTCACGAGAATGACGTTTCCGGTATATTCGACAAGGTGGTTTTCCAGCCAGGCGACGCTTTCCGCGTCGAGGTGGTTGGTCGGCTCATCAAGCAGCAGGATGTCGGGCTTCTGAAGGAGAAGGCGGCAGAGCGCGACGCGGCGCTTCTCACCGCCGGACAAATGCTCGACGCCGCTGTCGGCGGGCGGGCAGCGTAGCGCCTCCATGGCGATGTTCAAAGTCGTGTCGAGGTTCCAGCCGTCCGCGGCGTCGATCTCTTCCTGCAGGACGCCCATTTCCGCCATCAGCTCGTCGAAATCGACGTCGGGCGGCGGGTCGCCCATCATCGTCGTGATTTCGTTGAAGCGCGTGATCTTGTCGGCGACGCCGCCGATCCCATCCATGACGTTTTCCTTGACGGTCTTCGTCGGGTCGAGCTCCGGCTCCTGCTCCAGATAACCAACGGTGATATTCTCGCCGGCCCACGCTTCGCCTTGGAAATCTTTGTCCCGTCCCGCCATGATTTTCATCAGCGTCGACTTGCCGGTGCCGTTCGGACCGACAATGGCGATTTTCGTTCCCGGATAGAATTGTAGTGTCAGGTCTTTGAAAACCGGCTTCGGCTGACCCGGATAGGTCTTCGAAAGGTCCTTCATCACAAAGCTGTACTGGCCTGCGCTCATCAGCAGTCTCCGGCGGTCAATCTGTTAAGGGGGTCAGCGGACCCGTTCGACGAGGTCGAGTGCGCCCGCGAGATAGGCGTGAACATGGTCCTGCGCAACCGAGCGGCCGTCGAGGAAACGGCGCAGGCGATAGGGGTTCGTCCCGGGCGCGTTGATCCCCTCGTCGACCATCGTCGCCGAGCGGACGCCCGCCGCCTTCAGAATCGGTTCGCTGGCCGGATCGAAATGGCCGCTGGGATAACAGAACTGGTTGAGCGGCGCGGTTGGTGGCAGCATCCTGGCAAGGCGCGCGCGATTGTCCTCGATCTCACCCGCCAAGTGATCGACACCCGTGCCGAGGCCCCTGTGCCTGTGTGTGTGTAGCTGGATGTCGAGGCCCCTGCCCGCCGCATCTCGAACCTCGTCGGGTGTCATAAGGCCAAACTGCCGACTCGTCATGAATGCGTCTGCATCGAAACCAAGCTGTGCAGCAATGGCGGCCAACGCCTGCATCTTTCGAGCGAAGGAGAACTTGTCGATAGCCGCTCGCAGGCGGGCAGAGGCTTCGTCGCGAGATGCTGGATCGTTTATGATAACCGGACCGTCCAGCGCAGGAAGCGTACCGGACAGATCATATGTCTGCGGCGCGGCCCGATCGGTCAGGTAATTGATCGCGACATTGGCGACGAGCCCGCCCTTCTCGACATAATAGGTCGTCACATAACATGTCGCGGGCAGGTTCAACCGCTCGAGGACCGGCAACATGTGGGTGTAGGTAGACGACCAGCCGTCATCGATCGTGATAACGGTCGCCCCTTTTGGGAGATCGTTTCGGTCGAGTCGATCGACGGCATCGCCGAGGGGCAGCACCGGAAAACCCGAACTCGCGAGCCAGTTCATGCGCGCTTCGAATTGCGCGGCGGGCATGAACAGGCGATCGCCGAAGGGCGCATCGGTCTCCGTCCACAAGCCGTGATAGCAGAGAATGCGCAGCCGGCCGCTCGTCAGGGCCTGCGCTAGGCCGAAGCCGCCCAGTCGGCGGGCCAAAGAGAGGATCGCCGCTTTCGTCATCACCAGCGGTAAAGTACGGCAAAAACCTGTCCGAACAATGAATCTTGCATGAACGGTTCCGCCTGCTAATTGTGGACCCCGGAAAGGACGGGCCGCTACGGGTCCTCCTGAACCAGGGTATGTGCCGAGGGAGGCATTATTGGGGAGAGGGACGACTGGCAATCGCGGTTCTGGCGGAGACGCCGATCACCGCATCGCGCTGCCGTAACGACCCCCACCATCCCACAGTTTTGTGATGCCCGCCGGAACATTCCAACCAACCCAATCATTCGGCGGACAAACCAAGGAGAGTATCATGAAGAAGATTGCTATCGCATTTGCCGGCGCCAGCGCCCTCGCCATCGCCGCTTGCGGCCCGCAGGAAGCTGCTGAAGAGCTGCAGGAAGAGCAGATGGAATCGCAGGCTGACATCCTCGAGGAAGAGGCTGATCTTGCTGACGAGATGGGCATGGAGGCCGAGGAAGAGATGCTCGACGACCAGTCCGACATGATGAACGACATGGCCGACGAAGTCGACGACAACATGGCCGACAGCGAACTGGAAATGGAAGTCGAAGACGAGATGTAATCTCGCTTCCGACCATTTCGGAAATTGGAAAGGGCGTCCCGCGACTATATCGCGGGGCGCCCTTTTCTTGTTCGATCATATGATTGCGCAGCAATGGTGATCGCTTGAGCCAGAAGGATCGTTAAGATGGACTACGAAAGCGAAACTTTCGAATTCTCGAATGCGCGCGGCGATAAGCTGGCGGGCAGTTTTGAACGTCCAGCCCACGGTCCTATGCGCGCCGTTGCTCTGTTCGCGCACTGCTTCACATGCACGATGCGAAGCCGCGCGGCGATCCGGATTTCAAGGGCGCTTGCCGCACGCGGCATCGGCGTCCTCCGCTTCGATTTCACCGGGCTAGGAAAGTCGGAGGGTGAGTTCGCCGATAGCGGCTTCTCAGTAAACGTCGACGATCTTGTCGCTGCCGCAAACGCGCTGAAGGCCGACGACCGGGCGCCGTCCGTCCTGATCGGGCACAGCCTCGGCGGCGCAGCAGTCCTGGCAGCCGCTGAGCGTATCGACAGCGCGACCGCCGTCATCACGCTCGGCGCGCCCTATGAGACCGATCACGTTCTCGCCCATCTCGGTGATACGCTCAAGACAATCGAAACCGAAGGCGAAGCCGACGTCGATATCGGCGGCCGACCATTTCGCGTATCGAAATCTTTTCTGGATGCCACGCGCGGTCATGACCAGGGCGA
>JBAUIQ010000189.1:0-2377 GCA_049683075.1 Pacificimonas sp. | reverse complement strand
CTGATGTTGCTCGACGAGCCGACCAACCACCTCGACATCGCCGCTATCGAATGGCTGGAGGGCTGGTTGTCGCGCTACACCGGCGCGTTCATCACGGTCAGCCATGATCGGGAATTCCTGAAACGTCTGACGAGATCATCCATATGGCTAGACCGGGGAACGCTGCGGCGCGCGGACGTCGGCTTCGGGGGCTTCGAGGCCTGGACCGAGGAGGTTCTGGCACAGGACGCGCGGGAAGCGGCGAAGCTCGACACAAAGCTGGCGCAGGAAACGGAATGGCTCGCCAAGGGGGTAACCGCACGGCGCAAGCGCAATGTCGGGCGGCTGGAGCGCCTCTACGAGCTCCGCGCTCAGCGCGCGGAAATGCTGGGGCAGCAGGGCAAGGCCAAGCTTCAACTGGAGACCGACGATGCGAAGGCGAAAGTCGTCATCGACGCCAAGGAGGTTTCCAAAAGCTATGGCGAGCGCACGATCGTCAAGCCGCTCGACCTTCGGATCCAGCGAGGCGATCGCATCGGATTGGTCGGCCCGAATGGAGCTGGAAAATCGACCCTCCTGAAACTCCTGACGAAAGAGATCGCGCCCGACACGGGCCGGGTGCGTCACGCCAAGACGCTTAACGCGACGATTATCGACCAGCAGCGAAGTGCGGCCCGGCCGGAGGCGAGCGTGCGCGACGTCCTGGCGAACGGTTCGGACTGGATCGAAGTTGCGGGCGAACGACGCCATATCGTCGCCTATTTGAAGGACTTTCTGTTCGACCGCAGCTATATCGACGCAAAGGTCGGGTCGCTGTCAGGCGGCGAGCGCTCCCGACTTCTGATGGCCCGCGAGTTCGCCAAGCCGTCCAATCTCCTCGTGCTCGACGAACCGACCAACGATCTTGATCTCGAAACGCTCGATCTCTTGCAAGAGGTCATTGCCGACTATGATGGGACGGTCCTTCTCGTCAGCCATGATCGCGACTTCCTCGATCGGACAACGACGATGGTGGTTGGGCTGGATGGCTCGGGCGATGTCGATGTGGTCGCGGGCGGCTTTGCAGACTGGGAACGGAAGCGAACGAAGCGCAAGCTGTCTGCGAAGACCAAGTCGAAGACGGTCCCTGTCGAGAAGCCGTCGACTGACGACGGTCCGAAGCTGACCTTCAAGGATCGGCATGAGCTCGATAGCTTGCCGGAGAAAATGGCTGCAATCGAGAAGGATATACGCATTCACGAGAGCGCCCTCGCGGATCCAGATCTTTATTCTGCAGGTCCCGACGCGGCGCGTCCGCTTGCCGACAAATTGGAACGTCTTAAGATCGACCTGGCGACGGCGGAGGATCGGTGGCTGGCGCTGTCGGAGCTGGCGGAGCTCGCCGACGCCTGAGACGCTCGACTCTCCCGGTGTGACCCGGCACAGTCCGCGGCCAATCAAGGGAGACCCATGGCAATGCTGACCGTTCACCATCTTCGCCTGTCGCAATCGGAACGCATCGTCTGGCTCTGCGAGGAGCTGGGGATCGATTATGATCTGAAGCTCTATGACCGGCGCGAAGACAATCGGCTTGCCCCGGACGATTATAAGGCGCTGCACCCGATGGGCATCGCGCCTGTCATTACCGACGGCGACCTCGTGCTCGGCGAGAGCGGTGCGATCGTCGAGTATATCTGCGGCAAATATGGCGACGGCGGTTTGGTCCCTGCGACCGATAGCGCCGACTTTGCCGACCATCTTTTCTGGTTCCATTTCACCAACGGCACGTTTCTCGCCACGGGCATGATGCAATTGGCGCTCACAATGGCCGATGCCATGGACGCGCCTGCCGCCGCGTTCGTCAAGGATCGCGGGCAAAAAGTCTGGTCGATGACGGACGCTCGGTTGGGGGAAGCCGACTATTTCGGCGGGGCGCAGCCGACCACGGCCGACATCATGATGGTCTATGGGCTAACGACGGGCCGTGCGTTTCGGGGTACGAGCCTCGACAGTTTCCCGAACATCGCGTCCTATCTGCAACGTATCGGCAAGCGCGACGCCTATCAGCGCGCAATGGCGAAATGCGAACCCGGCATGGAGCCTATGCTGAGCTGAGCGATGCTTCTCCAGCGTCTCCGGGACAGCTTGCGGCGGCGCTGGGGCGTCTGGCTCGCCGTGCTGGCCGTTCATGGGTTCGCATTCTGGGTGGTCATCACGGGCAGCCAGGTGGCGATCCCATTACCAGATGGTGAGAGTCTCATCCTCGTCGAAGCGAGAGAACCGCTGGTCGAGGCCTTAGAGGTGACGGCGCTCGCGCCTGAAGAGGAAGGCACATCTTCGCCCGCCGCCGAATTGGCCGATCCGGTCGAAACGGTCGCCCCGCCGCCGGACGTGATCGTCGAGCTACCCGAACCACCGC
>JBAUIQ010000188.1:0-17084 GCA_049683075.1 Pacificimonas sp. | reverse complement strand
GCGCTACGGCCACGCCTATGCGCCGGTGGACGAGACGCTGACCCGTTGTGCGCTCGACATCTCGGGGCGGCCGCACACCGTTTATGACGTCAAGATACCGCAGCTACGCCTCGGCGAAATGGACACCGAGCTGTTTCCGCACGTCTTCGAGAGCTTGGCGCAGGCGGCGGGGATCACGCTGCACCTGACCTGCCTTTACGGTGAAAATTCACACCACATTATCGAGTCCGCGTTCAAGGCGTTCGCACGAGCTTTGCGTACGGCCGTCGAAATCGATGAGCGACAGGCGGGCGCGATTCCCTCGACGAAGGGCATGATCGTCTGAGGATCTGAAAAACAAAGGGCTGAGGCAATGGCGCAGAAAATCGCTGTGGTGGATTATGGGGCAGGCAATCTGCGCTCGGTCGCAAAGGCGGTCGAAACGGTCGTGCGCGACATGCCCGGTGAGTTTCAGGTTCTGGTGACCGACAGTCCGTCGACGGTTGCCCGTGCGGATCGCATCGTCCTGCCGGGCGTCGGTGCCTTCGGCCAATGCGCGACGGCACTCTCGGGTGTCGACGGCATGATCGGCGCGCTGGAGGAACGCGTCATCATAGGCGCGACCCCGTTTCTCGGCATCTGCGTAGGCATGCAGCTGATGGCCCGGCGCGGTGAGGAACATGGACCACAGCAGGGTCTTGGGTGGATTCCCGGCAAGGTCGTAAAGTTGGATCCGCACGATCCGAACTTGAAGGTGCCGCATATGGGCTGGAGCCCGGTATCGCTGAAACTGGCGGGGATAAGACATCGTGCGCTCGGGCAGCTCGAGGATAACGGCGAGGCCTATTACGTGCACTCGTACCATTTCGAGCCGAAGGATCACGCGCATCAGCTGGCGACGTCCGATTACGGTGGGCCGCTGAGCGCGATTGTCGGCCGCGACAACATGATCGGGACACAATTTCACCCCGAGAAGAGTCAGGCTTACGGTCTCTCGCTGCTGCGAACTTTTCTTGAGTGGAGCCCTTGATTGCACTCGCCGTGACGCTTCCATTTGACGAGGCCCGGCTTAGGTAGCGCTCATAGTCATAAGAGGTCGCCTTCCCCCATGCCCTTCACCGTGTTCCCCGCCATCGACATAAAGGGCGGCAAGGTCGTTCGCCTGGCAGAAGGCGATATGGATCGTGCCACGGTCTACGGCGACGATCCGGCGGCGCAGGCGGCAGCGTTCGGCAAGGCGGGTGCGGACTGGCTGCACGTCGTGGACCTCGACGGTGCGACCGAAGGCAAGGGCCGTAACGAAGAGGCAATCGAGCGCGTTATTCAGGCCTTTCCCGGAAGAGTGCAACTTGGCGGTGGCATCCGGTCCCGCGGCGCCATCCGCAATTGGACCGATATGGGCGTCAAGCGCGTCGTCCTCGGTACCGCTGCTCTCAAAGATCCCGATCTGGTTCGCGAAGCCGCAGAGGCTTCGCCCGGAAGGATCGTCGTCGCCGTTGACGCGCGCGATGGCATGGTGACGACCGAAGGCTGGGCCGAGGCGTCCGATATACCTGTGGCGGACCTCGCTCGACGGTTCGAAGATGCGGGGGTGGCGGCGATCCTCTTCACGGATGTCGGTCGCGACGGGCTCCTGTCCGGTGTGAACATAGAGGCCACGACCGACCTTGCGCGGGCAGTTGACATTCCCGTCATCGCGTCCGGTGGCATTTCGGGACCTGACGACCTTCGCGCACTTAAAAAGGCCGCTTTGGCGCTCGGCGATGACGGCAAGATCAGCGGCGTCATCATCGGCCGCGCTCTTTACGACGGGCGCATTAAGCTCGCGCAAGCTTTGACCATCGCCGACTGATGGCCGCCGTTCGCATCATCCCCTGCCTCGACGTTGCCAAAGGCCGCGTCGTGAAGGGGGTAAATTTCGTCGATCTGCGCGACGCCGGTGATCCGGTAGAGGCGGCGCGGGCTTACGACGCGGCCGGTGCGGACGAGCTTTGTTTTCTCGACATCGCCGCGACGCACGAGAACCGGGGCACGCTTCTCGACATCGTCAGCCGGACCGCCGACCAGTGCTTTATCCCGCTGACGGTTGGCGGCGGCGTCGCGAGTGTCGAGGATGCCCGCGCCCTCCTGCTTGCTGGGGCGGACAAGGTTGCGGTGAACAGCGCGGCGGTCCGTGATCCGACCCTGATCGGACGGCTTGCCCGCGCCTTCGGAAGTCAGTGCATCGTCGCGTCGATCGACGCCAAGGCAGTCGCACCGGACAAGTGGGAGATCTTTACCCATGGCGGTCGCACGGCGACGGGTGTCGACGCCCTCGATCACGCAAAACGCGCCGTCGCCGAGGGGGCGGGCGAACTGCTTGTGACGTCAATGGATCGCGATGGAACGAAGGACGGCTATGACCTCGTCCTTACGCGCGCCATTGCGGATACCGTCGACGTCCCCGTCATTGCCTCAGGCGGCGTCGGCGAGGTCAAGCATCTGGTCGAAGGTGTCGCGAAGGGCCGCGCAAGCGCCGTTCTCGCCGCGTCGATCTTCCATTTTGGCGAGGTTTCGCTGGCCGAGGCCCGCGCGGCGATGGCGGCCGCAGGTCTGAAGGTGCGCCGCATCGCCGGAGAGGATTTGGCCGCATGACGACGGAAAGCGCCGACATGATGGCCCGCCTCGAAGCGATTGTCGCGACCCGCGCCGACGCCTCACCGAACGACAGTCATACCGCCCGCCTCCTCGCCAAGGGCCGCGCCAAGGTCGCCGAGAAGCTGGGTGAAGAAGCCCTTGAAACCGTCATTGCCGCCGTTCAGGACGACCGAGACGCCGTCGTTGCGGAAAGCGCGGACCTGCTGTTTCACTTGGCGGTCCTGTGGAAAGATGTCGGTATCACCGTCGCGGATGTGGACGCCGAACTGGCGCGGCGCGAAGGACGGTCCGGACTTCAAGAAAAGGCGTCGCGTTAACCGTTGACGGCCCATTGGTTCGCGGCGCGAACTTGCGTGTCGCCTTTGGGTCTTAACCTGCAGATCGCAACGAAAGGGAACGGAATCCCCTGCCGGTGAGCTTAGGTTCAAACCGAAGGAATGAACATGGCGGATCAGGACGTGGATGAGGGTTCGCTTGGCAAGAACCTGAAGCTGTTCGACGTCTATGCCATGGCCACCGGTGCCATGTTCTCATCCGGTCTGTTCCTGTTGCCTGGCATCGCGGCGGCGACCACCGGGAATTCCGTCTATCTCGCCTATCTCGCCGCAGGCGTCCTCATCCTGCCCGCCATGTACTGCATGGCCGAGCTTGCAACAGCCATGCCGAAGGCGGGCGGGACTTATTTCTTCCTCGACCGCAGCATGGGCCCCCTGATGGGCACGATCGGGGGACTGGGGTCGTGGATCGCGGTCATCTTCAAGAGCGCCTTCGCCCTCGTCGGCATGGGCGCATATATCGGGCTCTATCTCGAGATTCCGATCACGCTGACCGCCATCGTCCTCACCTTGGCCTTTGGCCTCGTAAATTATGCGGGCGCGAAAGAGACGACGCTTCTACAGCGAATTCTCGTGACGATCCTCGTCGTTATCCTCGGTGCGTTTACATTGCTCGGGCTGGCCGATGTCGGCGTGCCCGCCGTCTTTGAAGCGGAAGCCGACTATGGCGAGTTCTTTTCCGAAGGCCTGGCCGGATTTGCCGCCACGGTCGGTCTGGTGTTCGTGTCATATGCCGGTCTGACGAAGGTCGCGAGCGTCGCCGAGGAGATCGAGAAGCCCGATCGCAACATCCCGCTCGGGATGCTGTTGGCGCTCGCCACCGCGACCATTATCTACACGTTCGGGACGCTGCTCCTCGTCAAGCTTCTCAGCCCGGAAGAGCTGTTCAGCAGCCTGACGCCTATGGCCGACGGCGCGGCTGCCTTTCTTAGCTGGGTGCCCTACGACCTTGGCGTCGTCCTGATCGTCGTCTCCGCCATCGCGGCGTTCGCCTCGACGGGCAATGCCGGCATCATGTCGGCCTCGCGCTATCCCTACGCCATGGCGAAGGACAAGCTGGTGCCGCGCCGCTTCGCCGAGGTAAGTCGTTTTGAAACACCGACGATTGCTATCGCGGTTACCGTAGGCGTGATGGTCGCTGTCCTTCTGCTGTTCGACGTGGCGTCGGTGGCGAAGCTGGCGAGCGCATTCCAGCTGCTCCTCTTCGGTCTCGTTTGCATCGCCGTCGTCGTGATGCGGGAAAGCGGAATTTCCGCCTATCGTCCCGGCTATCTGACACCGCTTTACCCTTGGGTCCCGGTCGCGGGCATTGTCATCGCCTTCTGGCTGATCGTTCAGATGGGGATCATTGCGATCGCCTTCACCGGAATGATCATCATCGCCTCGGCGCTCTATTATCAGTTTTACGCTGCGGACCGTGTTCAGCGGCGCGGCGCGATCTTTCATATGCACGAGCAGCTGGGACGCGATCGCTATGAGGGAATCGAGCATGAGCTGATGTCGATCGTACATGACCGGACGGTCGACCAGAATCTTACCTACGAACGGGTGATCGCTCGGTCCGCCATGACAGACCTGACGCATGGCGATTTCGATTTCCCAATCCTCCTCGAACGCGCTCTCAAAATCGCCGACGAGCGCTTCGACGTGGAACCGGAGGCGCTGACCGGAGACCTGGAGGACAATGCGTTCGAACGACATCGCATCACGCCGCGCATCATGCTGATGCATCGCGCGGTCAAAGATATTGAGGAACCGACATTATTCGTCTTCCGTGTCAGCGAAGGCGCGAAATTCACCTTCGGAACGGCTTATGATCTCCATACGGTCATGGTGCTCCTCGTCCCGGAAGAGCCCGTCGGCCTCGACATCAGAATTGCAGGGCATATCGCGGAGATCGCGCGCGGGCAGCATTTCGAAGATCACTGGCTTGCCGCCGAGGACGAGACCAGCATGAACGCTGTCTTGGTCAGGGATGATCATTTCCTGCACGGCCTCGTCTCCGAGTTCCCGGCATTCTCCGATGCAGCCGGGCGGAAGATTTCCGACGTCGAATTGCCTGCATCCTGCCTGATCGTGATGGTCGAGCGGGGCGACGACCTGATGTTTGCGGACCCGAACCTGACGCTGCGCGCAGACGATCGCATTTCGATCATCGGCGAACCCGAGGACGTCGCCACGCTGGTGAGGGGTTAGACAAGACCGTCTGACGGCGCCTCAAAAGTCGTAAACCAAACTCGCCCGCGTTATGGTGTCGGTTTTTACGCGTCCCGCTGGCGGTTCGGTTTCGTGCAACACGTCGAGGCTGAGCCGTGCCTTCAGGTCGCCGAGGACCGTCGCCGTCGCGGCGGTCTTGGCAAAATAGCTGGAGTTGCCGCGGGAGAGAACGAAGCCCGCGCGCTCTGTCAGTGTGAAGCTGTCCGAAATTTGCCAGTCAATGTCGGTGCGACCGAGGAGGTCGACTTTATTCTCGTCGGTGCCGTCGGTGAAGCTCGTCTGGCGCAAGGCCGGGCCGCCCTCGATGGTCCATTTGAAGCGATCGGTGTCGTAGAGGCGGTAGCCTGCGCCGAGGCTCTCGGTGAAGCGATAGTCAATGCCGGAGAACCGGTCGCGTTCGAAGCTGAGGAGGCCGAAGGCGAAGAAGAAATCGCCGCTCAGGTCGTAACGACCCGTGTACCCCGCATAAAAGCGCTCTCGCCTCGTCGCGCCGTCGGTGCGGAGATAGTCGGCGGCGAAACTGAGGTCATGCTCCCAATCGACGCCGCGTTTTTCGAGCGCCAGTCCCGCGCTGACACCTGTTTCCTCCGTGTTCCCGGTCGAGAAGCTGCCGCCAAGCGAGCCTTCGCCGGACCAGCCATCCCAGAACCCTTGTGTCGCTAGCGCTGCTTGCTTCTCCGCGGTTTCGGCGGCTGACAGCGCGGCGACGAGGGCGTCGATCTCGGTAACGCTGTCCGTCGCCGTGGCTTTGGCGACCTTCGCGACGACCTTGCGGTCGGTGGGCGAGGCGGCGCGCAGCATGTCCTCTATGGGTGCGGGAATTGGCGCGGCAAAAGTCGGCGTCGCGATGACAATGAGGAGAAGCGCGCAGGTGAGGCGGAGAGACATGGACGTTGCTCGTTCGGGTTTGAAGATGGCGGCCCTTCAACAGGCACGCGGCATGAACTCAAGAGGAGAGGCGCGCGCGAATGTCCGCCAGCGTCAGCCCACTCGCGCGCATCTCGGCGAGGGCGGCTGCCCCGTTGCGTTTGGCGAGGCGCTCGCCATCCTTGCCGAGGATCAGCTTATGGTGCCGGTATCGTGGTTCCGGCAGTCCCAGCAGCGCTTGGAGTGTCCTGTGGACGTGGGTTGAGGGCAGAAGGTCGACGCCCCGCACAATGTCGGTAACGCCTTGATAAGCGTCGTCGACCGTACAAGCGAGATGATAGCTGGTGCCCGCATCCTTTCGCGCGATGACGACATCGCCGAGAAGGTAAGGCTGAACGTCCAGGGTAACGTCATGGTCGGTAAACGTCAGTGCGCCCGTGACGTCTGCGGCTTTCTGGCTGTCGAGCCGCCACGCATGTGCTTCGGTCTGCGTGCGTCGTCGGACGGCGGCCGTATCAAGTGCCCGGCAGGTTCCGGGATAGAGCGCACCGTCGGGACCGATGCGCGTGTCGGCCTGGGGAGCGGAAAGCGCTTCCTCGATGTCACGGCGTGTGCAGAAGCAGGGATAGACAACGTCTGTCGCCTGCAAGACTTGGAGCGCCTTGGCATAAGCCGTCATGCGGGTCGATTGGCGGAGCGGCGGCTCGTCCCACGTGACGCCAAGCCAACCGAGATCCTGAAGGATTCCGTCGACATATTCGGGACGCGACCGTCCGGCGTCGATATCCTCGATCCGCAGCAAAAACCGCCCAGCCGCAGCCCGCGCGAAGTCATGCGTCGCCAGTGCTGACGCCGCATGACCCAAATGCAGGCGGCCTGTTGGCGAGGGCGCAAAGCGGCTGACGATCATGGCGAGAGCGATTAGCGCCGATGCCCCATGATTGCACGAGTCGCGGCCTTTTGACTGTTGACCTCAAACAGCGCTTCGGTGTCATTAGGGCGTCATGGATCGGCGTCAGGGGAACGCCGTGACGATCAAGAGGGACGGCGCGCCTAGCGACCGGTCCTCCTGAAGGTCCGGGCCGAACGGTTCGGACCTTGTGCGACGGGATGGCGGCGAGCCGGGGCGTGCCTCATTGGGAGGGACGACGAGCGCCTATGTATCATCCGGGACGCCTCCAGCATCTCGACAGCTGTCCGGCACTTGTTCTGAATGCCGATTATACACCTCTCAGCTATTATCCGCTGAGCCTGTGGGACTGGCAGACGGTCGTGAAAGCCGTGTTTCTCGACCGTGTCGCCGTCGTTGCGGAATATGATCGCGGCGTCTCATCCCCGACGTTCGAGATGAAGTTGCCGTCCGTCATTGCGCTGCGTGACTATGTAAAGCCTGCACCGCACCCGGCGTTCACGCGCTTCAACCTGTTCCTGCGCGACCGCTTCACCTGTCAATATTGCGGTTCCAAGGATGACCTGACCTTCGATCACGTTGTGCCTCGCCGCTACGGTGGCGGCACAACGTGGGACAATGTCTGCGCAGCCTGCGCGCCGTGCAATTTAGCGAAGGGTGGGCGAACGCCCGCCGAAGCTCACATGCAATTGGCGAGCGTCCCGCGACGCCCGACCACTCATGAGCTGCAAGCCCATGGCCGCGCCTTTCCGCCACATCATTGCCACGAAACATGGCGTGACTTCCTCTATTGGGACGTCGAACTGGAGAGCTGAGACGACAGGTCGCGCCGCCTGGAGCGGGTATATACGGAACCAACTGGTCCTTGTGACACGTTGACAGGCCGAATGGCGCTGCGCCATGGCGACTGCCAATTTTGGATTCCCGCAACCGGAAGGATGCCTCGCACATGAAGATCCTCGTGCCCGTCAAACGGGTAATTGATTATAACGTCAAACCGCGCATCAAGGCGGACCAGTCGGGGGTCGACCTCGCCAGCGTCAAGATGAGCATGAACCCGTTCTGCGAAATTGCCGTGGAGGAGGCCGTCCGCTTGAAAGAGGCGGGCAGTGCAGACGAAATCATCGTTGTCTCCATTGGCGAGCAGAAGGCGCAGGAAACGCTGCGCACAGGCCTCGCCATGGGCGCGGATCGTGGTATCCTCGTCGTGACCGAGACCATGCCGGAGCCCCTCGCGGTCGCGAAGATCCTCGCGAAGATTTGCGAAGAGGAAAGCCCCGACCTCGTCATTCTCGGCAAGCAGGCCATCGACGATGACAGCAATCAGGTGGGCCAGATGCTCGCCGCGCTGATGGGCAAGCCGCAGGGCACTTTCGCCTCCAAGGTCGAACTCGAAGGCGACAAGGTGAAGGTCACCCGCGAGGTCGATGGCGGCCTCGAGACGCTGTCGCTTTCGACGCCCGCGATCATCACGACGGACCTTCGCCTCAACGAGCCGCGCTATGCGTCTCTGCCGAACATCATGAAGGCGAAAAAGAAGCCGATCGAGGAGAAGACCGCCGACGATTATGGCGTCGACACCGCCGCGCGCCTCGAAGTCCTGAAGGTGGTCGAGCCGCCGAAGCGCGAAGCCGGAGAGATGGTCCCCGACGTCGACACGCTTGTCGCCAAACTCAAGGAAATGGGAGTCGCAGCATGAGCGTCCTCGTCCTCGCAGATCACGATAACTCCGAACTCAGCCCGGCGACGCTCGTTGCCGTTACGGCGGCGCAGAAGATGGGCGGCGACGTCCATGTTCTTGTCGCGGGCGAAGGCTCGCAAGCCGTTGCCGACGCCGCCGCGAAGGTCGCCGGTGTGGCGAAAGTTCTTCACGCCGACGACGCGGCCTACGGTCATGCGCTCGCAGAAAACCTTGCCCCGCTGATCGACGGACTGATGGACGGGTATGACACGCTGCTCGCCCCCGCCACGACGACGGGTAAGAATGTCCTGCCGCGCGTCGCCGCCAAGATGGACACCCAGATGATCTCGGAGATCATCAGTGTGAACGCCGACGGTTCGTTCGATCGCCCGACCTATGCCGGGAACGCCATTGCCACCGTCAAGTCGTCCGACGCGAAGAAGGTCATTACCGTACGCGGGACGGCCTTTGAGAAGGCGGCGACCGAAGGCGGTTCTGCTAGCGTCGAGGCCGTCAGCGGTCCGGGCGATGCGGGTTCCTCAACGTTCGTCTCCGCCGAAATCGCCGAGAGCGAACGTCCGGAACTGACCAGCGCCGGGATCATCGTGTCCGGTGGTCGCGCCCTGAAGGACGGCGAAACCTTCGAGGAATATATCATTCCGCTCGCCGACAAGCTTGGTGCCGCCGTGGGCGCATCCCGCGCTGCGGTCGATGCAGGCTACGTCCCGAACGACTATCAGGTCGGCCAGACCGGCAAGATCGTCGCGCCGGAAGTCTATATCGCCATCGGCATTTCGGGTGCGATCCAGCATCTGGCGGGCATGAAGGATTCGAAGACCATCATCGCCATCAACAAGGACGAAGACGCTCCGATCTTCCAGGTCGCGGACTACGGCCTCGTCGCCGACCTGTATGAGGCGGTGCCGGAGCTGACGCAGAAATTGTAAAGCACCTCGCTTCACAGCCTTGGGGTCGTCCGGGAAACTGGGCGGCCCCTTTTCGTTGAACCGTGCTCCGGTCGCCACTAGGGCCATGCTGCATTGCAGCATGAGGACGTACGAATGAACAAAATTGGTGTCATCGGCGCGGGCCAGATGGGGCGTGGTATCGCGCAGGTGACGGCGCAGGCGGGCTATGACGTCGTCATGTCGGACATCGAACTGGAGCTGGCCGAAGCCGGGCGAGGGCGTATCGAGAAGGATCTCGGCAAGCTGATTGCACGCGGCAAGATCGATGAGGCAGGCGTTGCCGCCGCACTCGGCCGCATCGAACCGACGGCGAATATGGCGGCGTTCGCCGACTGCGATTTCATCGTTGAGGCCGCGACCGAGAATGAAGAGATCAAGCGCCAGATCTTCGCGAAGCTTCGTCCGAAGCCGGAAGCGGTGCTGGCGACGAATACGTCGTCCATCTCCATCACGGGGCTCGCGACGCAGACCGATCGTCCGACCCGCTTCCTCGGCCTTCATTTCTTCAATCCCGTGCCGGTCATGAAGCTGATCGAGATCATCCCGGGGCTTGCGACCAGCGACGACACGATCGCCCGCGTGCGCGCCTTTTGCGAGGCCATCGGTAAGCAGCCGATCGAGGCGGAGGATCGCCCGGCGTTCATCGTCAATCGCATCCTTTGTCCAATGATGAACGAGGCTATCTTCGCGCTTGGCGAGGGTGCGGGCACGATCGAGGACATCGACAAGGGGTTGGTTCTCGGCGCCAACCATCCGATGGGCCCGCTCGCGCTCGCCGATTTCGTCGGCCTCGATACGCTTTACGCCATCATGCAAGTCATGCAGCGTGAGACGGGCGATCAGAAATACCGCCCGGCACCGCTTCTCACAAAATATGTGGAGGCAGGTTGGCTAGGCCGGAAATCCGGGCGCGGCTTCTATGACTATGCCGGCGAAACGCCTGTCCCGACACGTTAATCGCCGACTTTTGCGGCACAATGTCGCTCCTGTTCCGTTGGATTGGCTGATTAGACGATTACGGGAGTATTCCAATGTCCGCTGACGGTGCAGCGAAGGGCGAAAAACCGCTTGAGGATCTTCTCGACGAGGCGATCGAGGAGGCGGATGGCGACGAGCTGACGGTCGGCGGCCTTATCGATCATTTTGGAACGCGCGGTTTTGGTCCGGTCATCGCCACCTTGGCCCTTCTCGTCCTGACCGTCGGCGCGATCCCGTTCCTGCCTGTCGTCATCGCAATCATAATTTTGTTAATGTCGGTACAGCTTCTCTTCGGAAAGAAGAGTCCGTGGCTGCCCGGTTTCATTCGTGACCGCGGAATCCATAGCGATCGGCTCGAAAAAGCTCGAGAGAAGTCCGGAAAATGGCTCGCGCGCGTCGACAAGCTGATCAAACCGCGGTTGAAATGGGCGTCTGGCAAGACGGCCCAATGGTTCGCGGCACTTTGCATCACGGGGCTGGCCGTCGTTATGAGCGCCCCGCCACTGGAAGCCATTCCTTTCGCGGTCGACGTTCCGAACCTGCCCATTCTCCTGTTCGGCCTTGGCCTTACAGCGCGCGACGGGCTCCTGATGTTGCTGGGCTTCGCCGCGTCGGCAGTCGCCGCCTATTTGTCGTGGACGTGGCTCATGCAGCCGGAGGGCAATGGCGAATCCGCACTCCTGCTGATTTCTATGGTCGCGTGATCGACATAGAAACGCTCGTGAAGGCGGGCGCGGATGGCGGCACAGGTGTCCGCTATCGAAGCGTCCGATCCGACGACCCCGTGCAGCGTGATCATCGGACGGTCCTGCGTGATCGACCAGGCATGCACATGATCGACGCTTTCCAAGGCCGGGACGGATGCAAGCAGGTCTGACGTCACGACGTCGGTTTCCAGGCCCTCGGGCGCGGCTTCCAACAGGATATGCGCGCTGTCGGTGACGACGCTCCACGCGCTTTTTAGGATAATGAGAGCGACGACGACCGACAGGATCGGGTCGGCGGGCGTCCATCCGGTCGTCAGGATCAAAACCGCCGCACCGATAGCGGCGACCGACCCGAGGAGATCGCCGAGGACGTGCAGGCTGGCGGCGCGGATGTTTAGGTTATGCCCGTCGCCCACGGAAAGGAGCTTCAGCGCGACGAGGTTCACGACCAGCCCAAGGACGGCAATCACGAGCATAGGACCGCCGAGGACCGGCTGGGGCTCGTACAGCCGCGCCGCCGCTTCCCACATGATCAGGCCGGCGATCAGGAACAGCGCGAGCCCGTTGACGAAGGCGACAAGGATGCTGAACCGGTCGAAGCCGTAGGTGCGTCGCCAGTCGGCGGGCCGCTGTGCCAGGCGAAAGGCGAGCCACGCGAGTGCGAGCGCGGCAAAGTCCGTAAGCATATGCCCGGCGTCCGCAAGGAGCGCGAGAGAGCCGGAGATCAGCCCGCCCGCCACCTCGACCAGCATGAAGCTGCCCGTCAGGACCGCCGCCCATCCGACCGCACGCCGGTTGCCGTCCGTCACTGTCGGGGCGTGGCTGTGCTCGCCATGGTCGTGATCGTGCTTGTGATGATGCTTCCCACCCATAGATTCCATATGGTCGGAGATGCCGAAAAAGACAAGCCATACAGAGGCTTATTGTGACGTCATACCGTCACCGCCTATGGCGCGGCCTTGCCTTTGCCCGCGGCCTGTGCCGATAGCCCGCGCCATGACAGATCATGCCCCGCATCCCGACATGCTCGCCAAGGCGGAGACGCTAACCGAAGCGCTGCCTTACTTGCAGGCTTACGAGGATCGCATTTTCGTCGTGAAATATGGCGGGCACGCCATGGGCGATCCGGCGAAGACGCTGGAGTTTGCGCAGGACGTGGTGCTCTTGAAGACCGTGGGGATCCATCCGGTCGTTGTTCATGGCGGCGGGCCGCAAATCGGAGAAATGCTGGCACGCGTGGGCGTCGAAAGCGAGTTCGTCGACGGCTTGCGCGTGACCGATGCCGATACCGCCAAGATCGCGGAAATGGTCCTCGGCGGCGCCATTAACAAGGAAATCGTGCGCTCGATCGGTGAGGCGGGCGGCCGCGCTGTCGGCCTTTCTGGCAAGGACGCGAAGCTGGTGACGGCGCGCAAGTTGACGCGGAAGAAACGCGATCCGGACAGCCTGATCGAGCATGAGATCGACCTTGGCTTCGTCGGTGAGCCGACCGCTGTTGATCGGCGCGTTCTCGACACACTGATCGGCGATGGCATGATCCCGGTGATCGCGCCGGTCGCGCTGGGTGAGAATGGTGACACTTATAACATTAACGCCGACACGATGGCCGGAGCGGTGGCAGCGGCGCTCGGCGCGGCGCGCCTTATGTTGCTGACCGACGTGCCTGGGGTGCTTTCGAAGGAAAAAGAGCTCCTGACCGACCTGACACCTGTCGATATCGAACGATTGATTGCGGACGGCACGATCGCAGGCGGAATGATTCCGAAGCTGGAAACCTGCATGCGTGCCATTGCCGACGGGGTCGATGCGGCAGTCATATTGGACGGACGTGTGCCGCACGGGCTGCTGCTGGAGATCTTCACGCGTCGCGGCGCAGGCACCCTCGTGAGCGGCGCGCGCTAGGAGTCGTCTGGCACGACTTCGTCGTCGGCATGAAGGTCGATGCCTTTGACGGCCTTTCGCAGCTGCCAGGCGGGCCAGATCATCAGGATGCTGATGACGCCGCCGATCAGCAGGATGTCCGGGATCGACAGACCGGCGCTTACCAATGCGCCCGTGATGCCCGCCGCGGCGACCATGGCGGTGGAGTTCAGGATGTTGTTGGCGGCGATGGTGCGGGCACGAAGCGCCGGCTCGCTGCCCGTCATCATGATCGTGTAAATCGGCACGATGAAGCTGCCGCCACCGACGGCAATCAGTGTCAGGTCGACGAGAATGCGCCAGCTGGACCCAATGGCGAGGAAGTCGCCGACCCCGCGCGGAACCGGTCCGGGTGCGGGGAAGGCGTTCAGCGCGCCGACGAGATCGAAAGTGGCCACCGCCATCAGGAGGAGCGAAACGCCCAGCGTGCGAGCGGAGACGAGTCCCTGCAATACCTTGCCGATAATCAGGCTGCCGAGCGCAATGCCGACGCTGAAGGCAATCAGGAACAGGGTCGCGACCTCTTCGGTGCCGCCGAGAACACCCTGAACGAGCGGCAGGAACATGGTCGTGAAGACGATACCCACGGCCCAGAACCAGCAGCCGACGAGGACCGATAGCCACAGATGGCGATGGCGAAACAGGTGGCGCAACACGGCCCAGCCGCTCTTGGCGATATTGGCGCTGATTGGATGCGGGCCGGGCGCGGGCGGCGCGGACGGAATGGCGCGCGCGGCAAGATAGCCGACGGCGGCGACCAATATGATGGCGATCATCGTCGCCTCGGGCGGGATCAGGCCCGCGCCGATTTGACCGGTCAGAATGGCGAGAAACGTCCCGGCCTCGATCAGCGACATGCCGCCCATCATCTCTTCGGTTTTGAGATGCTGGGGCAGGATTGCATATTTAACGGGTCCAAACAGCGTCGATTGCAATCCCATCAGGAAGAGGATGACGAGCATCAGAGGAATGGAGCCGGACCAAAGCGCCGCCGCGCCCGCCAGCATGATGACAATCTCGGCGAGCTTTACCCAGCGAATAACCCGTGCCTTATCGATTGCATCGACGATCTGCCCCGCGAGCCCGGAGAACAGCACGAACGGCAGTGTGAACAGGCCCGCCGCCAGCGTGACGAGGGTCGCCGCCTCCTCCGGCCGATCGGCCATTATGCGAAAGGTCACGAGGAACAGCAGCCCGAAGCGAAACAGATTATCGTTGAAGGCCCCCAAATACTGGACGGCGAACAGCGGGCCGAAGCGGCGACGGACTAGAAGATTCAACATATTGTCATTTGGCCTTTGCCGCGTCACGGTAAACAAGGCCAGCGTGGTCTGGAGTTTGCGTACGGTGGGGGGCCATTCGGGGCCCACGCAAATGAGGGGAGCATCGATGAAGTATTTACTTTTGGCGACCGTTACGGCTGCGATAGCGGCAAGTGCAGCAAGCGCGCAGTCCGGCGCCCGAAAGGCGCAGGAGCGCAGCGCGGCGGAGATACCGGTCTGCTCCGAGCGGCTTGGCACCGTGGCCATCGTCGAACCGGACGACGATTGGTGGCGATCGCTCGGACTTTCGAGCCCGGAGGCCGTCATCAAACTCCTTGTGATGCGGTCGGGTTGCTTCGGTCTTGTCGACCGCGGGCGTGGTCTCGCCAGTCGCAACCTGGAGCGGGCGCTGGCTGATAACGACGAGCTACAGGAGGGGTCGAATATCGGCCGTCGCCAGGTCAAGGCCGCCGATTATTTCATCGTTCCAGACCTCGTAACCTCCAACAACAATTCGGGCGGCGGCGGCATTGGCGGCCTAGTCGGCGGCCTTCTTGGCAGTCGAACATTGGGCGCGGTCGCCGGCGGCCTGTCCGTCAAAAGCAAGGAAGCGACCGTCATGCTGACGCTCGTAAATGCGCGAACGACCGAACAGGAGCGCGTTAGCGAAGGCTATTTCCGGAAAAAGGACCTCAAATGGGCCGCGGGCGGCGGAGGCGGCTGGTGGGGCGGCTTCGGTGCCCTTGGAGGCCGTGGCTATGAAAACACGGCCATCGGACAGGTGATCACCTTGGCCTATCTGGATGCATATAAACAAATGGTCGGGGAATTGGGCGGTCTGCCGGGCGACCCATCCGCCGCCGCGCCCGAAGCCCGCTAGCAGATCCGTGAACGGGAATGGCGAAGGGAGATGAGGGTGTGACCGACCCAATCAGAGACGACACCGATCGAGTGTCCGCACAAACGAGCGATGCTACGCCTGCGCGCTCCGAAACCGGTATTGACGACCTGACGTCGAACAAGCCGCTCATCACCGCCATCGTCATGCTGCTTGGGATCGTTTCCGGCGGCCTGACGACGCTCGTCGGCGGCATCATGGCCTATATCTTCAAGGGCGAGGTGACGCCTGGCAGCTGGGAAGAGAGCCACTATCGCTACCACATACGCACTTTTTGGGGCTCGGTGGTTGGCGTCATCGTCGCGACAATCCTGATGATCGTGCTGATCGGCTTCCTGCTGTTCCCGGTCCTCGCCGTGTGGCTCGGTGTCCGTTGCGTCCTCGCGCTGATCAAGGCGAATGAGCGCAAGCCAATGCCGAACCCCGAGACGTGGCTCTTCTAGGCGGGTGACGGCGGAAACTGTCTGGCAGGGCAAATACATAACCGTTCAGAAAGACGGGACCTGGGAATATGTCGACAGGGCCGCGGGGCTGGGCGCGGCGGTCGTCATTGCCGTCACCGACGACGACGAGCTGATCCTGATCTCGGAGCCGCGCGTGCCGCTTGGTTGCGATTGCCTCGGTTTTCCGGCGGGCATCGTCGGCGACGAGGATGCGGGCGAGGCCCCGGCCGACAGTGCGCGGCGCGAACTCGAGGAAGAGACGGGTTGGCGCGCCGAGCGGATGGAGCGGATCGGTGAGTTCGCGTCCTCGCCCGGCCTGACCAGCGAAAGCTTCACGCTTTTTCGTGCGCATGACCTGATGAAGGTCGGCAAGGGCGGCGGCGTGGATGGCGAAGAGATTACCGTCCATCTCGTGCCGCGCGCGACGGCGCCCGCCTTCATCGAGGAGGCGCGCGCGACGGGGATGGCGATCGACGTCAAACTGATCGCATGCCTGCGTCTATTGTGACGTTTTCGCCTCTGCCGACGTGCGTTAAGTCGCTGTCATGAGCCCAACTCCCGAAGATGGCGATCTGGTCGCCAGCCCGAACCGCGATGCCAACATTCCCGATGACGTGCTTGCCGCCATCCGTACGCTCATCGAATGGACAGGCGACGATCCGAGCCGCGAAGGGCTTCTCGATACACCGGGCCGAGTTGCGCGTGCGTGGAAAGAATATTGCGAGGGGTATGAGGGCGATCCGGGCCTTCATCTTTCACGCGTGTTCGAGGAAGTTGGCGGATACGACGAACTCGTCCTCCTGCGCGACATCCCGTTCCAGTCGCATTGCGAACATCATATGGCGCCGATCATCGGCAAGGCGCACATCGCCTATCTGCCGCACCAGCATGTCGTCGGAATCTCGAAACTCGCCCGCGTGCTGCACGGCTTCGCGCGGCGGTTGCAGGTGCAGGAGCGGCTGACAGCTGAGGTTGCGGACTGCATATGGGACAATCTGAAGCCGCAGGGCGTCGCCGTCGTCATCGAGGCGACCCATGCCTGCATGACCGCCCGCGGGGTGCGCACGCCCGGCGTTACTATGACGACCAGCCGCATGATGGGCTGTTTCAAGGACGATGAGAAAAGCCGCAAGGAAGTCGTCACCCTGATGGGCGTTGCGGATCGCTGACCTTGGCAGAGCGTGACGACGACAAGCCGCGTGCCGTTCCGAGCGGGCGACTGTCGCGGCTGGGTGTTTTCGGGCGCATGGCGGCGGGCGTTGCGGGCGGCATGGCCGCGGAC
>JBAUIQ010000187.1:0-1541 GCA_049683075.1 Pacificimonas sp. | reverse complement strand
TCTCGACACCGCGCCGATGTGGCGACGCGCAATGGTCGGCCATGCAGTCGCCAATACGGTGCCTATCATTGCTGCAAATCGCGTCGGCATCGAAGGGGAGGGGGCGACGGCGCAGACCTTCTACGGATCCAGCTTCGCCGCCAATGAATATGGTGAAATCGTCGCGGAGCTCGATCAGTCCGAGACCGGCATGGTCGTCGCCACTTTCGACCTTACCGCCGCCCGCGCGCACCGCGCCAGTATGGGTTTCTTCCGGGATCGCCGTCCCGATCTCTACGGCATCCTGACCGAAGCCTAGCGGGCGGCCTCGGCGGCGCGGAACACGTCGGCGAACATTTCGGGCGTCAGGCGGCCGGTGTTCGTATTGTAGCGGCTGCAGTGATAGCTATCGATCATCAGCCGTCCATCCGGCAGGCGGTGCTGCGCGCCATGACCGAATTTGAAGTGGCTTTGCGTCAGGCCGTAGCTCTTCAGGGTCGACTGATGCGCGATCAGACCCAGAGCGATGAGGACACGAACCTTCGCCAGCGCCTCCAGCTGCTGGATCAGGAAGGGGCGGCATGCCGTGATTTCCGCAGGTGTCGGCTTATTCTGCGGCGGCACGCAGCGAACCGCGTTCGATATGTAAGCGCCTTTCAACCGAAACCCGTCGTCAGCGTGACCGGCATATTTGCCCTCGGTCCACCCAAAATCTGCGAGCGTACCGAACAAGAGGTCGCCCGCCCAGTCGCCAGTAAAGGGCCGCCCGGTGGCGTTCGCGCCGCGAAGGCCCGGTGCGAGACCGACAAAGCACAGCCACGCTTCCGGGTCGCCCCAGCCCTCGACGGGCGCGTTGTGCCAGTCGGGGTGCGCAGCCTGTTGCTCTTCGCGGAAGGCGACGAGCCGCGGGCAGAGCGGGCAATCGCGCGGCGGCTGAGGGATGTCGGCGGTCGTGACGGTCATCGGCGCTGTCATAAGCCGCTGTGCGCTCTAGGAAAGGCAGCGATGAGCATCGTCGTCGCCCTCGGCTCGAACCGTCCGCATGGCCGTCATGGACAGCCGCGCAGTATCCTTCACGCGGCGCTAAACGCCATCGCCGCGATTGGGATCGAGATCGTAGAGGTTTCTCAGGTCATTGAAACCGCGCCTTTGGGGCCGTCTTCGCGCCGTTATGCGAATGCCGTTGCGACTATCGATACACGGCGGTCGCCGGAGGAGCTTCTTACCAGTCTCCATATGATTGAGAATGAATTCGGGCGGCGTCGCCAACGACGCTGGGGCGCGCGCGTCCTGGATCTCGATCTTATCGCCTATGAACAGGAGGTGCGTGGCGGTCCGCGCCTTGTCCTTCCGCACCCGGCGATGCATCTGCGGCGCTTCGTTCTTGGCCCGATGCTACACGTGGCACCGGATTGGCGACATCCGATCCTCAACCTCTCGACGCGGCAGATGTACGCGCGCCTCGTCGCACGGCGTTGACCCGCGCCGGTACGCCTTCTACATCGCGCGGCGACTGGTCGGGGCCCTTAGCTCAGTCGGTAGAGCAACTGACTTTTAATCAG
>JBAUIQ010000186.1:0-4691 GCA_049683075.1 Pacificimonas sp. | reverse complement strand
CGTGAAGGCCGCCGATCGAGCCGAAATGATGAGTAATATTGCCGTGCGTCATACCGAGCGCCTTGGCGACGGCCTTCAACGTAACGGCTTCCGGCCCCTCCGCGATCAGCAGCTTTCGGGCCGCCGCAATGGCGTCCGCACGAACCTCCTCAGCGGGTCGCCGACCTTTTCGAATCCTTATTGGCATTCGTGCCAATATCTATAGAGATGGACGCTATGAGCAGCGCCACCCTCAACTATCCCATTGCGATCGAGCCCGGTCATATCGACCATATGGGCCATGTGAACAACGCGGTCTATCTCTCTTGGGTACAGGATGCCGTCGTCGGCCACTGGCGCCATGTCGCACCGGCCGATGCGCAGGCGCGATACCTCTGGATCGCGCTGAAACACGAGATCACCTATCGGCAGGCCGCGTTCCTCGAAGATAATCTGATTGCCGAGGTCGTACTGGAGCGCGTGAAGGGCGTCCGCGCGTTCTACAAAACACTCATTCGCCGCGGCGAAGACATTCTCGCCGAGGTCGAAAGCACCTGGTGCAGCGTCGACGCCGCGTCGCATCGCCCGGTCAGGATCGCCCGTGATGTCGTCAGGCAGTTTCTACCCGACTGACCCCCGTTCAGACATGCGGCGCGTAGGCGGGTAGCGGATCGCCATTTGTATCCGGCATCCCTGCGCGCGATGAGCTGCTTTCGGTCGACGTTTTGTCGTTCCGCTCACGAAGCGCCTTGTACAGCTTCAGGCCGCCCATGACGGCGAGCCCGCCGATAGCGGCACCGCGAAAGCGCCGCGACGCCAGGCCGTAGCCGAGAATGGCCCCGGCCGGACCGCCAACAGTCGTCCCGAGCTTGTTGGCGGCCTTCCGGCCAATCGTGGCGCCAATGATTTTGCCGAGCATATTTATTCCTCTTATATTCGTTCGATGTCATGAATGACGTCGTCCGAGATAGGAATGCACACGCCTGTCTCGATGTTCCGCGCGTCAGACCAGCCAACGGACGGCGACGAAGCCCAATATGGCGACGACGGCAACGGCGGTCGTGATCAGCCCGAAATGCTTGTCGAGGAGTGCTTTCACCGGCTCGCCGAAGTAGCGAAGTAACGCCGCGAACAGGAAGAATCGTGCGCCGCGGCCGACGACGCTGGCGGCCAGCATAACATATATGGACATACCGGTCGCCCCACTCGCGACCGTGATGATCTTAAACGGAATCGGCGTGAACCCGGCGGCCAGCACGATCCAGACACCGCGCTCGTTGAACGTCGTGGACAGTTCAGCGAACTGATCCCGCGCGCCGTAAAGATCGAGCAGCCAAACGCCGATCGTCGAGAAAAAGCTAGCACCGATCACCCAGCCAAGCGCGGCGCCAAAAACGGAAAACATCGTCGTGATACCGGCAAACCGGAACGCCTTTTCCGGACGAGCGAGCGCCATTGGCCCCAGCATGACCTCCGGTGGAATCGGAAAAAACGAAGATTCCAGAAACGCGATGAGAGCGAGCCAGCGCTCCGCAAGTGGATGCGCGGCCTTCTCCAAGGTCCAGTGATAAAGACGTTTTAGCATGGGCGGCGTCGCTACGCGTGCGTGTCTTTCGCGTCCAGTGAAAGCGACTACCCCGACTTTACAGTCATTATGGTTACTTTTTGTGCAACCATAGGGTATGCGGGCGGTTCTTGCCGCAAGCCAAGCGGGGAACAGGTCATCGTAGAGTATCGTAAGAGCGTATTGTCCGGGCGCCACATCCTCTTGGTAGAGGACGAAATTCTCATCGCCATGGACATTGAATCGGAGCTTGAAGAGCGCGGCGCGATCGTTCGCGGTCCCGTCACACGCCTCGCCGAAGGCTTGCCGATTTCCGAAGATGCCGCGGAACTGCTGGACGCAGCCATCCTAGACGTGAATTTGCGCGGCGAGGACGTTTTTCCAATTGCCGAGCGGCTCGCCTCGCGGGGCGTGCCCTTCCTCTTCCATACCGGCCATGCGGACCGGGAAGATCTTCGGGCGCGGTTCGAAACGGCCCCTGTCTGCAACAAGCCCGTTCAAACGGAAGCGCTGGTGGACGAGGTGGAGCGCTTACTCGCTAACGCAGCCTGAGGGCCGCTGCCGCCGCGAACGGCGCCACCGTCGCCAGGAACAGGCTGCTCGCGAGGACAAGGCGTATGCTGCCGCCCGTCCCGAAGATGAGGATTGGCAACGCAAGCGGTGGCAGCAGAAGTGCCGCCAGCGCAGCACCGCCGCGCGCTCTCTCCGTCAATGAAGCGGCGACCAGCGCGGTTGCGGCGAGGCCAGGCGATGCCCCAAGGAAAATAAGTAGGTTCGCGCCGCTTGGCTCGTCGAGAAGCACCCCGCCTAAGAGCACGCCGAAAAGCAGCGTCGGCGTAAAGGCCAGCCAGTGCGACAGCAGGCGGGCGACGGCCACTGTTTCCATCGCCATTCCAGACATCCGTAATTGATCGAGGGTGCCGTTCGTCCGCTCGCCCGCGAACATGGTGGCGACCGGCAAGACAGTGGCGAGAAGCGCCGCGGTCCAAAGCGCCGCGTCCCCGAAGCGCGCCGTGAACTGCGCGTCCGGCCCGGCGGCGAACGCGAAGAGCACGATAGCCAGCATGAAGAAGGCCAATGCCACCGGCATGTCGCGCCATCGACAATGACGTCTGACGAGCTGCAGGAACGTCACCTGCGCCTGTCCTGTCCGCCCAGATCGAGACGCTCGCCACGCTCCGCCAACAGTGCGCCGTGGCTGGCGACAATGGCCGCGCCGCCGCCATCAAGATGCGCCGCGAGGACATCAGAAAGGATGCGCGCCGATGCCGCGTCGAGCGCTGCATCCGGCTCATCCATCAGCCAGAGCTCTGCACGTTTCGCGGCAAGACACCACAGCGCGGCGCGGCGCTGCTGACCTTGGGAAAGACGCCCGACGACATGATGCTTCAGAGGTGACATCCCGAAGTCGGGCACCGCCTCGCCGTCGCCGCCCGTCCAGAACCGAAGTTCCTCACCCAATCGCGCCTCTGGGTCGAGGCCGTTGGCATGACCGAGATAGGCCGTTGTCGAGGATCGTTCTACGGTGCCTTCATCGGGAGCATCGAGTCCTGCAAGAACTTTAAGAAGGCTGGTCTTCCCACTGCCATTCGGTCCGGTCAGCCGAATGAGCTCGCCCGGCCGAACCGAAAGCGAGATGTCCGACAACAGATCGACGCCGCCGCGAACGAGCCGAAGCGAGGTCACCGTCAGAAGCGATCCGGATGGCGACACCTCGTTCATCGGAGCGCCGTCCGCCCGCCTAGAAAGGAACGTCGTCGTCTAGGTCCTGATCATAGTTTGGACGCTGCTGCCCACCGCCGCCTGATCCGGAACCACCGCCGTATCCGCCGCCGGAACCGCCAGCAGACCCACCGCCGCTAAAGTTGCCGCCGCCGGACCCGCCACCATAGCCGCCGCCCTCGCCTTCGCCGCGTCGATCGAGCATCTGCAACTCGCCGCGGAAGCGTTGCAACGTGATCTCCGTCGAATAGCGGTCGTTACCGGACTGATCCTGCCACTTGCGCGTTTCCAGCTGCCCTTCGACGTAAAGCTTCATGCCCTTTTTCACATAGTCGCGAACGACCTTGATCAGGTTCTCGTTGAAGATGGCGACACGGTGCCATTCGGTCTTTTCGCGCCGCTCACCCGACTGTTTGTCGCGCCAGCTCTCGGACGTCGCGAGCGAAAAATTACAGACCTCATTCCCGTTCGAAAACGTCCTGAACTCCGGTTCATTGCCGACGTTCCCGACCAGAATGACCTTATTGATGCTGCCTGCCATGATTGTCCCCTGTCACCGGCGCGCCGCGCGCTGCCGCTTCGTTGCGATTCTCTCGCCCGCATAGGACATCACGGAGGTTATGGGACAGATATTTCGGCACCCGAAGCTCATATCAAACGCCGGGATAACGTAGCCGTCCAAGGAACCGCGTCAGGCTTGGGAGTGGCGGTTTCGCCCGTTGAAACTGCGCCTTCACCTTTTCGAACTGCATCACATTGTCGATCCGGCGGGCGAGATAGCCGCGCGTGTCGGCAAAATCATCGCTGTCGTCCTGCAGCCAATAAAGGAACGTCGACGACCATAATGCCGACAGGATTGCCCGCTTCGAATAATGATTGAGATCCGTCGACGTATCGCCCGCCATCCGCCAAATCAGGTCGGCCGTCGTCCAGGTCGACCGCGCGGCTATTCCTGCATTCTGAGGTCGCGCGAGAATGCGGGACGCCGTCATTGCAGCTTCGCGGTCCGGCGCAACTTGCTCAAGTCTGACCTCGACCCCGCGACGGATACGGTCCCGAATTTTCATGTCGGCGATGCCTTCGACTTCCAACGCCGCGACCATATCGGCATCGGCGACGTCCAGCCAGGCGCGAACCATGTCGATATCGCCATTCGGGAAAACCAGCTTTACGCGGTCCGGCGGCACATCAAGACGCTCTGCGGCCATCTCGGCTGCGGCGTAAGTCCACCCGTCGAACGTGACGTCGGGAAGCATTTCCCGCAATAAGACGGGCCGCAGCTCATCAAGTGTCATATCGGCGGGCGACAGCTCGGGCGTTTCGGTCATGTTGCCTGTTTCGGCCCGACATCCTCCCAGCGCAAGATGGGAGCTCCTCTTTCGCGACGACGTGCCGCTCTCCGCTTGCGCTTCGGTCAGCCTCGCGC
>JBAUIQ010000185.1:0-12759 GCA_049683075.1 Pacificimonas sp. | reverse complement strand
GCGTAGGGTTTCGAACCCAGGAGGCCGCCATCGCCGAACTGGCTCATGCCAAGTGTGTTGGGGAGCTCCACCCATTCATAGGCGTCCGCGTAAACCTCCAGATACCATTCGTGCACTTGATGCGGGTCGGCGCCGATCAGAAGCGCGAAATTGCCTGTCACCATCAGGCGCTGGATATGATGGGCGTAGGCGTGATCCAGCGTCTGACCGATCGCCTGCGAAAGGCAGTGCATGTCCGTTTCGCTGGTCCAATAGAAGGACGGCAGGTCGCGGTGCGCTTCGAGGTAATTGCGCTCCACATAGTCTGGCATTTCGCGCAAGTATATCCCGCGCACATATTCGCGCCAACCGATGATCTGGCGAATGAAGCCCTCGGTGGCGTTCAGCGGTGCGTCGCCTGCCCTGTAGATGGCTTCGACACGCTGGCAAACGTTAAGCGGGTCCAGAAAGCCGATGTTGATGTAGGGCGAAATGATCGCGTGGTAGAGAAACGCCTCGCCGGTCAGCATCGCATCCTGGAAATCGCCGAAGCTGGCGAGCGCCTTGGCGAGGAATTGGTCGAGCACCTTCTCGGCGTTGTCACGCGTAACGGCAAAGCCATAAGCATCTAGATTGCCGACATTGTCCGAAAAACGGCGCTCAACCATGGCGATGACGTCACGGGTCATCTCGTCCGGTTCGAACATCAACGCCTTTGGCATGAACATGTCCGTGTCGGCGGGCTTGCGGTTCTCCTTGTCGAAGTTCCAGCGGTCGCCTTCGGGCTTTCCATCCGCCTTCATCAGGAGACCGGTCTTCCGCCGCATCACGCGGTAGAAGAATTCCATCGTCAGTGTTTTGCGGTCTTCGGCCCAGTCGTTGAACTCGTCGATCCCGCAGACGAAGCGGTCGTCGTCATACACGCGCACGTCGACGTCGAACTTGTCGGGCCATAGGTCGATGGCGCTCTGGACGCGCCATTCGGAAGCCTTAACAATTCGCACTTCGTCGATGTCATGTCGTTCAAGCGCGCGGGCGAGTTCGCCGGTGAAACTGCCAGCGTTTTCCTTATCTTCAAGCTCCACATAATCGACCGTCCAGCCGGCGCCTTCCAACTCCGCCGCGAAGTGGCGCATCGACGACAGAATGAAGACCAGCTTCTGCTTATGATGCCCGACATAGGTCGTTTCCTCGTCGAGCTCTGCCATCAGGATGACGGTGTCGTCCTTCGTGCACCCACGTAAGGATGCCAGATCGCGGGTCAGCTGGTCGCCGAGAACATAGACTAGTTTCTTTGCCATGGCGGCTGGTTAACGTGCCACCCGATCATTGGATGCGCGGCGGAGTGTCTCGCAACAGGGAGACCAGAGATGGCAGTACCGATCATCGTCCACACCGGACCGACACCCAACGGTCGTAAGATTACGATCGCGCTGGAGGAGCTGGGGCTGCCCTACGAGGCGCGCTACGTCGATATTATCGCGGGCGATCAACACAAACCGGAATTCCTGGCGCTGAATCCGAACAACAAATTTCCCGTCATCGAAGATCCCGACGGTCCGGACGGCATGCCCTTCGTCCTGTGGGAATCAGGGGCGATCCTTTGGTATTTGGCGGAGAAAACCGGACAGCTACTCCCGGCCGGAGGCGCGGCGCGGCACCTGACCCATCAATGGCTGATGTTCCAGATGGCAAGCGTCGGCCCCATGTTAGGGCAGTTTGCTCATTTCTTTTTTTACGCGAAAGAAAAGCACCCTTACGCGATCGAACGCTACATGAACGAGATGCAGCGGCAGCTCGCGGTGATGGACAGGCACCTTGCGGACCATGAGTGGTTTGCGGGCGATGCTTATTCGATCGCCGACATTGCCGTCATCCCATGGGTGGAAGGCGCCGTCGACAGCCCTGAGATGCCGTCACGTCCCTATCTCAAAACCTGGGTCGAGCGTATGAAGCAACGGCCCGCCGTCCAGCGCGGGCTGGACGCGCTTCGAGAGAAGGTAAGACCCGAAATCGTCGAGGGCGGTATGAAGGGATTCGACGACGAGCATCGATCGCAGCTCTTCGGAGATGCTCAGCATAAGCGGAACGTCTGATTGTAACCGCCAAATGCGTCGCGGCGTGACCAGCGGTCTTTGCTGCGAAAAAGGATGGCGCGAGTGACGGGACTTGAACCCGCGGCCTCCGGCGTGACAGGCCGGCGCTCTAACCAACTGAGCTACACCCGCTCATCCTTTTGACGCTGTCCGGTCCCTTCCGGGCCGTCCAGCGAAGGCGCGTCACTATGAGGCGCGCCGTGACCTGTCAACAGGGTCAGGTCAGTCTTTCAGGCTCATCAGCTTTGCCATTTCCTCGGCAAGTTCGGGACCCGCATCTTCCTGTATGAAATGGCCGCCCTTTTCGACGATCCGGTGCGGCTGGCCTTTCGTACCGGGAATGCGGGCCTGCATGACCTGCTCGCCGCCACGGGTCACCGGATCACTATCTCCAAAGAGCGTCAGGAAGGGTTTGTCGAATTGCTCCAGAACCTCCCACGCGGCGCGGTTCGGGGCCGCCGCGGGATCGTCCTCGGCGATCGGGACGAGAATCGGGAAGGCGCGGGCGCCCGCCTTGTAACTGTTATCGGGATAGGGCGCATTGTAGGCGGCGATTTCATCATTCGAGAGCTCACTCGTCGTTGCGCCCTGAATGATATGACCTGAATTGAAGTCGGGCGTCTCCTGAGAGAATTGCCGCCAGTTCATGAAGGCCTCCGACGGTTCGCGATCGCCCACGGGGAGAAATGTGTTCGATGCCACGACCGCCGCGAAGTCATCGGGCTGCGCGGCGACGAGCCGGAGGCCAATGAGTCCGCCCCAATCCTGACAGAAAAGAGTGACGTCGGTCAGGGCCTGCGCGGCGAACCACTGCTGCATCCACGAGACGTGTGCGGCGTAGCTATAGTCCTTCACCTGCTCGGGCTTATCGGAGCGTCCGAAGCCGACAAGGTCCGGTGCGATAACCCGGGCACCGGCGTCTGCGAGCACGGGAATCATCTTTCGATATAGGAAAGACCAACTTGGCTCGCCGTGCATCAGGAGTGCGACGGGACCGTCCTTCGGACCAGCTTCGACGTGCGCGATGCGGAGGGTGCCCAAGGCTTCGTCGTCGATCTCTGTGTAATGTGCGTCGAAATCGAAGTCGGGCAGGCCCTCAAAGCGGGCGTCCGGCGTACGTTGAATGGCCATGAGCTTCCTTCGTCGTCCTTGAGTGGCGGGAGCCTGAACCCTCGCAGACGCGGCGTCCGATTGCCACCGGAAATACCGATAGAGACGACAGCTTCGGCATGGTTTCCGCACGTCCCGAACGCCGCCTTAACCTCGATTTTACACCACTAAGTCCATTGCGGTCCCAAATCCGCCGAGTCTGGCGGCAATTGGAGACTGCTCGACAATGAGGCGCTTCGCATTCCTGATTTTGATGACTGCCTATGTGACGGGCGCTTTTGCGGCTTCGGCCGCCGAGGCCGCCACGCGCGCCGGGACCGAAATCGTCAATATCGCGAAAGCCGATTATGTCGACGATAAGGGTGCGCAGCAGAGCACCACGTCCAATCCGGTTTCGATGACGGTCGTCGAGATCATCGATGTCGGCGTGACAGTCGCAGTCGATGCATCTGTTCCGACCGCCGCAAATCGTAACGATGCCGTGATGACCTTTCGGGTCACCAATTTCGGCAATGGACTGGAGGCGTTCGATCTGCAGGCGAGCGACAGGCTGCCTGCCGATCAGTTCGACCCCAGCGCACGGCGGATCGTGATCGACAGCGACGGCAACGGTCGCTTCGATCCGCTGATCGATCAGGAATATATTGCTGGGGCGGCGCCGCTGCTCGATCCGGACGAGTCCGTGCTGGTTTTCGTCTTCGCCGACATTCCCGGCGCGCTTGCCGACGGTGATCGCGGCCTCGTCAGACTGACCGCGCGCGCGGTTACCGGCCATGGCGACGTCGGGTTGATATTCGTCGCGCAGGGCACGGACGGCGTCGACGCCGTAACCGGACTGACCACTGCCGAAGCCTCCGACACCGGCGCGTTTCGCATCGAAGGCGACGCGAGCACCCTCGTGAAAAGCCAGTCGTTCGACGGCGACGCCACAAGCGGCACCATCGTCACCTACTCGCTGACGGCCCGCCTTACGGAAAGCGGCATCGTGGCCCCCATCGTCACCGATCCGATCCCCGACGGCAGCCGCTTCGTCGCAGGAAGCATAGCACTTGACGGCCGTCCCCTGACCGACATCGGCGACGAAGATGCAGGCCGTTTCGACGGCGACGCGATCGTCGTCGCGCTCGATCCCACAACGACCTTGCCACAGGTCGTCACCTTTCAAACCGAACTCAACTAAACACTTCAGGAGATTGAAAATGCGTATTTTTCGGAAGTTCATGATCGCAACCGTGTTTGCCGCCATGACGCCAATGGCCGCTCTCGCCGCGCCGGTAGAATTGGCGAGCGAAGTCTTTGTCGAGCGCACCGAAACCGATGCCAATGGCAAGGCCGCCGTGAAACTGGTTGCCGCGACCAATGTCGTCCCTGGCGACACACTGCGTTTCGTCATCAATTACGCGAATGCCTCCGACGAGGCCGCAACGGACTTCATCATTACGAACCCGCTGCCCGCAAGTGTGGCGTTCGTCGGAAGCGAAGGCGACGCGCTCGTTGAGTTGAGCGTCGATGGAAGCCGCTTCGGCAAGCTCGCGAGCCTCAGCGTCGTCGGCGACGACGGTACGCCCCGCGCGGCGCGGCCTGACGATGTCACACACGTCCGCTGGACTTTCGCCGACGCCATTCCGGCGGGCGCGTCCGGCACCGTTCTTTATCGCGGACGGCTCCGCTGAGCCCAACCCGCGACCACCCCATCACGAAAGTGAGACCCGTTCGCACGATTGCGAGCGAAATTTTGAGTGAGGAAGATATAACATGATGAAAATGAAAGCAGGTGTGCTGTTGCTCGGCACGGCCCTGGCATCACCCGCCTTTGCCGCCGATCTGGGCACGGATGCCAACACAACGGTCACCAACAACTTCAGTGTGACCTACGAGGTTGGATCATCGGGTCAGCAGACCGTGACGACGAGCATTGCCGACGGCAATGCTGCCACCTTCGTTGTTGACCGTAAGGTCGATCTGACGGTCGTCGAGGCGGGCGGTGGCGCCGGCACCGACAAGACACTGACCGGCCCGGGCGCAACGGATGTCGTGACTTCGTTTAATGTGACGAACAAGACGAACGATACTCTCGATTTCCGATTGGTCGCCTCAAACCAGGCCACTGGCGACGATGGGCAGATGTCCAATCCGGAGATCTGGATCGATTCCGACAACGACGGAAACTTCGACCCCACTCTGGATACCCAGCAGTCCTATATCGATAACCTCGCCGAGGACGTGACCCAGCTTGTCTTTATCGTTGCCGACGATGCGGGCACGCTGACCGATGGTCAGGAAGCCAATGTTATCCTCCAGGCTATTGCGTCGAACGACGGTACGAATGCGGGTGACGACTTGTCGAACGACACGGGTGCGAATAACCTTGCCGCGGTCGACAACGTCTTCGCCGATCCCGGCAACGACGGCCGCGAGTCCGACTTCGACACCTATCGGTTCGCGGACGCGGCACTCGCGCTTGATAAAAAGCAGACGCTGCTCTGGGATCCAATTTCTCTTGCGAGCAATCCAAAGGCCATCCCAGGCGCGGTCGTCGAATATTGCCTTGAGGTTATCAACTCTGGCGGGGCCGATGCAACAAGCGTCAGCTTTACCGACAATCTCCCGACCGGCGTCAGCTTCTTGAACACTGGCAACCGGCCAAGCCCGACGGCGTCCGAAAACGCTCCGTTTTTCGATGTCGGAGCGGCGTCCTGCACCACGACTGGAACGTCGGAAGATGAAGATGCGACAGGCGCCGGTGACGTCGGCAGCCATTCCGGCGGTACAGTCTCAGCCGACCTTGGCGACATTACCGCAGGTAATACCGAAGTCGTCCGCTTCCGTGCGGTGATCGACTAGGGCGTACTTCCCTTCCGAGGGAGCGCCCGACCGCCCGGTTTGCGACGAATGTCGCTGCCGGGGCGGACGGACTCTGATGATCCGCACACTCTTCCTCGTTCTCGCAGCGGTCGTCAGCCTTCTGGCTGGCGACCGTCTCGCGTGGGCACAGTCGGGCGGCGGACAGTCCGAGCTAATTCAGGTCAGGAACGTCGCGACGCTAAGCTTCGAAAAAGACGGGCAAAGGATCGATATTCCGTCAAACGAAGTCGTCATCGACCTGGTCGACAGGCTACGCACGCCAGCCACGATCCTTCTGCTGCGGGAACATCGAGGGAATGGTGGTCTCCCGATCCCGCCAAGTGGCGGCCAGTGCCTCTCGGCAAGCGGCGATTTTCAGCCTACTGATCTCGCAGGGTCGGGACGCGGATCGATCCGGGCCACCGGTTTAACTTCGCTGACGCTGTTACCCGTGGTCAGCTATCGACCGGGCGACCCCGTCTACATTTCGGTCGAGGACCTCGACCAGAATGCGGATTCGGATGCGGTCGAGGCCATCGACGTTCGCGTGGAAACCTCGCAGGGCGATCAGGAACAGCTAAGGCTGTTCGAGACCGGTCCAGATACAGGTCGATTTATCGGCGCCGTTGCGACGACAGACGAGGTACCGCCGACAGCGAACGACTGTCAGCTTCTACTTCAGCGAGACGATCGGCTGACCGTTTTCTATCGCGACCGGGAGGACGATGAGGACCGCGCCGAGGCTGTGGCGCTCGTCGATCCATTAGGGCTCGTTTTCGACAGCGTAACTGGGGTCGTTCTTGACGGGGCGGAAGTCACACTGATCGACGAAGCAACCGGTCAGCCCGCACAAGTGTTCGGCGAAGATGGCATCTCGGCCTATCCGTCAACCGTCATCACGGGAGATGCCGTCACCGATGCGTCGGGAGATGTTTATCCTGGCGTGTCCGGTGGATTTCGCTTCCCGCTCGTGCGTCCGGGCACATATCGCCTGCTCATTCTGCCACCCGGCGAGTATGCCCACCCCTCCCGTGCGCTGCCTTCGCAGATCGCGAAGCTGACGACGCCGGACGGAAACGACTTCACGATCGGCGATGGCTCCTATGGCCAGAGCTTCGTGGTCACCGGTCCTGCGCCAGTACGCGTTGACATCCCGGTTGATCCGCCCACGCCCGGCAATGTCATTCTTCAAAAGCAAGTTTCAGACGAACTCGTTGAAGCGGGTGACTTCGTTCAGTACCGCCTTATCCTCGACAACCGCGATCCCGTCGCGCGGTCTGGGCTCATAATCGTCGACACGCCGCCTACAGGCTTTCGCTTTGTCGGCGGCTCGGCACGCAGTCAGGGTGAACGGCTGGCCGATCCGGCACCGGCGGCAGACGGGCGCAGTCTGCGCTTTGCCGTGCCAGACTTGCCTGCAGGTGGCAGCATCGATCTGACTTATATTCTGGCTGTTGCCTCGAACGCACCGGACGGTGATGCTGTCAACAGGGCCATCACATTCGATGGCGATCTGGTGGTCAGCAACCCCGCGCTGGCTGAACTGCGCGTTCGCAGGCCCTTCTTCACCGACAGTGCGACGCTGATTGGCCGCGTCACCGAAGGCGAATG
This sequence comes from Pacificimonas sp., assembly GCA_049683075.1. GTDB lineage: Bacteria > Pseudomonadota > Alphaproteobacteria > Sphingomonadales > Sphingomonadaceae > Pacificimonas. The sequence continues at coordinate 5,119 of JBAUIQ010000185.1, read as the reverse complement.
CAGCGTCTCTTCGGCCGAGCGTCCCGGGGTCGCCGACGTTCGGATCCTGATGGAGGACGGCCGCTATGTGATCACCGACAGCGACGGTCTTTATCATTTCGAGGGCGTCCACCCCGGTACGCACGTGGTGCAGCTCGATGTCGGTGCCTTGCCCGACGGATTTGAAGCGATCGCCTGCGAACGGAGTAGTCGCCGGGCAGGACGTGCGTTCTCCAGCTTCGTCGAGGTTCAGGGCGGCGCGCTGTGGCGCACGGACTTCGTCTTGCAGCGCACCGGCGATGTTGCCGCAGAAGGAAAAGAGGATGACTCGGTTCTTTCCGATGCCGAAGCCGCCGGAAGCGACCGCGATTGGCTGGCCGGACAGGGACCGGGCACGGACATCTTGTTCCCGGACGTCGGCCACAACCCGCGCTCCCCCGCACAAAAGGTGGCTGTCAAACATGCGGCGGGAGACGAAGTCGCGCTGACCATCAACGGGACGCCGGTCGATCCGCTCGCCTTCGATGGCGCGATTGGGAACGAGGACGGCAGCGTGAAGGTCTCGCGCTGGCGCGGCATCCGGCTTGAAAACGGACGCAATGAACTTCGTGCCACGGTGACTGGTGCAGACGGCAAGCAAACTGTTCTCACGCGCGAAATCCACTACACGACACGCGCTGCGCGCGCGGAATTGATTACCGCACAATCGCACTTGATCGCAGATGGCCGGACGCGTCCCGTGCTCGCCATTCGCCTGACCGACGCAAGCGGCAGGCCGGTTCACCACGGCGTAACCGGCAGCTTCAACGTCGACACACCGTACCGGGCCGCCATCGCCGTCGACAACGAGCAGGCACGGCAACTTGCAGGGCTGGAGGCTTACGCGCCGACATGGCGTGTTCAGGGCGATGATGGCATCGCGCTCATTGAGCTGGACCCAACCGGCCAGACTGGCGAAGCGCGCCTTGTCTTCACGTTTCAGGGGAAGGAACGTGCATTTGAACAGGACGTGGAAACATGGCTGAAGCCCGGCGATCAGGACATGGTCGTCGTCGGGTTCGCCGCGGGCACGGCCGGTTTCAACACGATCAGCACCAACGCCCGCGCGCTTCTCGACAATGAAGCGGATGAGGCGTTCGCCGACGGCGAGGTGAAGCTATATGCCAAGGGCCGCGTTCTCGGCGAATGGCTGATGACGCTCGCCATCGACAGTGAGAAACCGGAGCGTCGGGACGGTCGCCGAGCGCTCCTGCAGACCATCGATCCCGATCGGCTCTATACTGTGTACGGCGACGGCAGCGAGCAACGCTTCGACGCGCCGACGAGCGACAGGCTCTACCTGAAGCTGGAGCGCGCACAGTTCTACGCCATGTACGGCGACTTTGAGACCGGCCTCACGGAGACCGAACTGACGCGCTACAGCCGCACCCTGACGGGCGTAAAAAGCGAGTATCGCGGCGACGTGTTTGACTTCAACGGGTTCGTCGCCGATACCGGCCTGACCTTCGGACGCGCGGAAATTCAGGGTAGTGGGCTGAGTGGCCCCTACCGCCTCGGTGCGCGCAATCTGGTCATCAATAGCGAGAAAATTCTAATTGAAACGCGCGACCGCTTTCGCAGCGATGTCATCCTGTCGTCAGAGCCGCAGACCCGCCACATCGACTACGACGTCGACGCCGTCACTGGCACGATCCGCTTCCGTCGGCCGATCGCCAGTCGCGACGCCAATTTCAATCCGATTTTCATCGTCGCCGACTTCGAAACCGAAGGCGTCGTCGAGAAGAAGCTCAACGCTGGTGGCCGTGCCGCCGCGCGCATCGGCGAAACGATCGAACTGGGCGCGAGCTTCCTGCGCGATAGCGACCAGAGCGCGAAAACCGATCTTTATGGGGCGGATCTGATCTGGAAGCCGCGTGCCGATACGGAAATCCGCGCGGAATATGCGCGCAGCAGTGCCAACATCCGCGACTTCGGCAAGTCGGACGGTACCGCCTGGCTGATCGAAGGCGAGCATCATGGCCGCACGGTCGACGCGCGGGCCTATGTCCGGGAGCAGGAAGCCGGCTTCGGCGTCGGTCAGCAGAACGATGCAGAGACCGGGACACGCAAATACGGTGTCGACGCCAGTGTCCGCCTCGCCGACGGCCTTGCCGCAACGATCAGCGGATACCGTGAAGACTATCTCATTGGTCCGGCTCGTCGCGAAGCGCTGTCAGCGAAGGCGGAATGGGCAAAGGGCGGCACGACGCTCGAAGCTGGCTACCGCTTCGTCGACGATCGCGGTCGCGACGGTCTCCACCGCCGGTCGCAGCTGGCTACCTTCGGCGGCACCCAGGCGCTTGCGGGCGGCAAGGTCACGGTCGAGGCGACAGCCGAGGTGCCTCTCGACGGGGATGACGAAAGTGTCGATTATCCCGCGCGTTATCGTGCCGGACTGTCATGGCAGCTAAATGCGAAGGTTCGCGTCGTCGCCGCGCATGAACTCGCCAAGGGCGAGACGTTCGAGGCGAACAATACGGAGCTTGGCTTCGAACTTTTGCCGTGGACAGGCGCGAACCTGACGGCGACGCTGAACCAGTCCGGCATCAAGGAATATGGCCCGCGAACCTTCGCGGCATTGGGGCTACAACAGAAACTGCTGCTGGATGAGCGCTGGAGCGTCGATGTCGCCGTCGACGCGAACAACACGCTGTCAGGTGCCATCGATCCGAACGGCATCCTCAACCCAGCGCAGCCAGCTGCGTCGGGGGGATTTCTTGGCGGTCAGGGTCAACTGACCGAAGATTTCTGGGCCGTCAGCACTGGTGCGACCTATCGCACACCGACGCTGAGCTGGAACGGGCGCCTTGAATATCGTGACGGCGATAGCCGCCGATACGGAGCGACGACCAGCGTGCTCCGCCAGACGACGGCGGGCATCGCCTTGGCCGGACAGGCAAGCATCCATCGCATCACAAGCCAAACCGGTGGCACGACGGGGATCGACGGTCAGGACGGCACCAGCGCCAATGTCCGCCTGTCGGGGGCCTGGCGCCCGCTCGGCAGTCGCTGGGCCGTGCTCGACCGGCTGGAGTTCGACCTGCAGGATGTCTCGTCCGGCCAGCTGCCCGGCCCGTTCGTCGGTCTTGGCGGTTTCGGTCCCGACGGCGGCACATCGCGCCGTATCGTCAACAATCTAGCGGTGAACCGCATGTCGGGCGTTTGGACGGGCAAGGACGACGAGGCCCGCGAAGGCCGCACACAGATGAGCCTTTATTGGGGCACGAAATATGTGTTCGATCGCTACCAGGGCGAGGACTATGACGGTTTCGCGCAGGCCGTCGCGCTCGATCTCCGCCATGACGTTTCCGATAGCGTCGATGTCGGCGTCGCCGCGAGCCTGCGCCACGTCGCCAGCGGCCCCGACAATTTCAGCTACTCCGTCGGTCCGCATGTGGGCCTGTCGCCGATCACCAACGCCTGGCTGTCAGTCGGCTACAATGTCGCGGGCTATCATGACGAGGACTTCTCGGAGGCGCGCTACACTCGCGATGGTCCCTACGTTACCTTCCGCCTGAAACTCGATCAGCTTTCGCCAGAGGCGCTGTTCGGCGGTCGGTAAGTTGACCCCCCTGCCCGTCGACGGCAGTCCATGCGAATGAACATATTCTGTACTGGTACGACACGCGGCATTGGCGCCGCAATTTCAGGCGTTTTCGAGGGGCACCGCTTCATCGGACATGGGACGCGCGACGGCGATGGGATCGTCGGGGCGGACTTCACCCAGGACGGTGCGGCGTCCGATCTATGGGCCAAGGCCCTGGAGACGCTCGGCGGCGAAATCGACATCCTTGTGAATAATGCCGGCCTGTTCGATCCCGTCCGGCTTCAGGCTAGCGACGACGACTGGTCGGCGGGCTGGGCGCATGGGCTCGCAATCAATTTGCAGGCTCCCGCCGATCTGTGCCGCCTCGCCATCGCGCACTGGCGCGAGCGAGGTGTCGGCGGCCGGATCGTCAATGTCGCAAGCCGCGCGGCGTATCGTGGTGATGGCATCGACTATGGCCATTACGCCGCCGCGAAGGCGGGTCTCGTTGGCCTGGCGAAGACGCTGGCGCGCGGTCTCGCAGGCGAGGACATCCTCGTGTTCACAATTGCGCCCGGCTATGTGATGACTGGTATGGCGGAAGATTATCTCGCCAGCCGCGGCGGCGAAAAACTGCTCGCCGACATACCCCTTGGCCGCGTCGCCGAGCCCGCAGAAATTGCAGAAATCGTCCGCTGGTGCGCCCTCGACGCGCCCGCCTCGATGACGGGTGCCGTTCTCGACGCGAATGGGGCGAGTTTCGTCCGGTGACCTCTGCGAAGCCATTTTCGGGCGCGAAGATCGCGCTCATCAACGGCGACGACATCCTCTGCTACGTCCGCGACGACAAACCAGGCATTCCCTGGCGCGGCTATTGGGACCTTCCGGGCGGTGGGCGGGAAGGTGACGAGACCCCGCAGCAGTGCGTGTTGCGCGAAGTCGAGGAAGAGTTCGCGCTCAGCCTCACCCCTGACATCATCGGCTATGCACGCGCTTACCCGTCCGTCGAACATGAAGGCATGGAAAGCTGGTTCTTCGCCGCGCTCCTGCAAGACCATGACATCGAGAGGATCAAATTTGGATCGGAAGGTCAGTACTGGCGCATGCGGCCTACCGGGGACTTCATCAGGGATGAGAGCAGCGTCCCCTATCTCACCGATAGGCTCTCCGAGTACCTGACTTCAGGGTCGCGTTAACGACGCGAAAGTCGGGTAAGCAGGACTGCGGTTCGCTTCGCCTGACGAGAAATACTGTTGAGATCGACCTGCTCGTCGGGACCATGCGCGCCCGACCCGGCCGCGCCCATTCCAGCAAGGGCGGCGTCGACGCGGTCGGCAATGAAGCTGATGTCGGCGGCGCCGCGCTTTGCCGGATCGAATGCAGGCTGCGTTTCCAGACCGAGATCGGCGTTAACGTCATTCAGTGAGGCGAGCAGCGCCTGGTTCGCATCCGTCGGCGACATGGGTGGATAGCTTTTCGCCGCGAACACGAGTTCCGATGTCGCACCGTTCAGCGGGGTCGCCACGATCGCCTGCATCTTTTCACGCAGGCGCAAATCTTGTTCGGGCGTTAGGG
>JBAUIQ010000184.1:0-6628 GCA_049683075.1 Pacificimonas sp. | reverse complement strand
CGCCATGACCAGCTCGACGGTGTCGAGGCTGTCCGCGCCCAGATCGTCGATGAAGCTGGCATCCTCGGTCACCTTTTCGGGCTCGACACCCAGATGCTCGACGACAATTTTCTTAACGCGTTCTGCGACATCGCTCATGCTGAGTGATCCCCTTGGGTTCTGTGTTGTTTTCGAGGATCGGACCTAGTGCGCCCCCCTAGCCGTGGCAAGAGCAGGGAGCGAAGTCGCCGGAACGTCGTTCGAAGAGGTGAAACCACGATTTAATCGCGAGGAAAATCTCATGCGCCTTCAGAACAAGACCGCCATCGTTACGGGCTCGTCCAGCGGCATCGGCGAGGGCATTGCCCGCCGGTTTTCAGCGGAGGGTGCCAATGTCGTCCTGAACAGTCGCACGCGCGAAGCGCTCGAAAGGGTCGCGGGCGACCTCGATGCCGATCGAACGCTGATCGTTGAGGGCGACGTTTCCGACCCTGGCTTTGGGGCAGAGATCGTAGCCAAGACCGTCGAAAAATTCGGAGCCCTCGACACGCTCGTCAACAATGCGGGTGTCGGCACCTTCGGTCCGCTGACCGAGGCAAGCGACGAGGACATCGACCGGACACTCAACGTCAATGTGAAGGGCGTCTTATACCTCAGCCGCGCCGCGATCCCGGAGCTGACCAAGACCAAAGGCTCCATCATCAACATCTCGAGCCTGTCAGGTATCGGCGGCGACTGGACACTGCCCGTTTACGACGCGTCGAAGGGGGCCGTGACAAACCTGACCCGGTCACTCGCGCTGGGACTCGGAAAGGACGGCGTCCGTGTCAACGCGATCTGCCCGACCATTACACGCTCGGAAATGTCTGAAGGCATCATGGAACAGGAGGCGGTCCTGAAAAAGTTCATGGACCGTGTCCCGATGGGACGTCCGGGTGAGCCGGAAGATATTGCCGGGGCGGCCTTGTTTCTCGCGTCCGACGACGCCGGGTTCGTCACGGGCGTCAATCTGCCGGTCGACGGCGGAACGGCGGCCTCCAACGGCCAGCCGAATATGCAGTCGGTTGATGACTAATCGCGCTTGCGAAAGTCCGTGGCGTCGATGTCGCGGCTTTCCAGGCGCGTCCTCAATGTGTTGCGATTGATACCGAGTAAGGCGGCAGCCTTGATCTGGTTGCCGCCGGTCGCCGCGAGCGCAGCGCGAAGAACCGGTGGCTCGACTTCTGCCATCACCGCTTCATAAAGACCGTTCGTGCCCGAGGCGGCGAGGCGGGCGGCGTGGGCCTCGGCAACCATGGCGAGATCGGCGCTTCCCGGGTCTGCCGCCACGCTGGTTTCCCGTCGGCCGGACATGGCGGAGAGCACCGCCGCGGTGCCGATTACGTCTTCCCGTGCGAGCGCGGCCATTCGGCGGACGATGTTCTGAAGCTCGCGAACGTTGCCCGGCCAGTCATGCGATACGAGTGCATCGATTGCGTCCTGTGAAAGCGCTTTCTTCGGCAGCCCCTCCTCGACGGCAAGCGTCAGGAAATGCGCGGCAAGTTCCGGAATGTCGTCTTTACGTGCACGCAGCGGTGGCAAAGAAATCGGGACGACGTTCAACCTATAATAAAGGTCCTCGCGAAACTCTCCTCGCTCGATGGCGCCGTCGAGATCCTGGTGCGTTGCACAAATGATGCGAACATCGGTGCGGATCGTACGCGCACCGCCGACGGTATTATATTCACCGGACTGCAGGACACGAAGCAAACGCGTCTGCGCCTCGAACGGCATGTCGCCAATCTCGTCAAGGAACAGTGTCCCGCCCTGCGCCTGTTCGAACCGCCCGGATGCCCGCACCTGCGCGCCCGTGAACGCGCCGCGTTCGTGCCCAAACAGCTCTGTCTCGATCAACTCACGGGGGATCGCCGCCATGTTGACCGCCACGAAGGGCGCGGTCTTGCGCGGTCCGAGGTCGTGAATTGCACGCGCGACGAGCTCCTTACCAGTACCGGACTCGCCGAGGATCGTCACAGTCAGCTCAGTGGGAACGACCCGCGCCATCACGCGGTAGACCTCCTGCATCGGTTGGCTGCGGCCGATCAGGGGCAGATCGTCGTCGGGCGCATCGGTGGGCTCGGCACTTCGTTCCGATCCCGATTGAAGTGCGCTTTCGACAACCGCCGTCAATTCATTTAGGTCGAAGGGCTTCGGCAGATATTCGAAGGCGCCTTTCTCGGTCGCACGCACGGCCGTTGCCAGCGTGTTTTGCGCACTGACGACGATGACGGGCAGGTCGGGGCGACGGGCGAGAAGCGCGGGCAGGCTGTCGAGGCCATCTCCGTCCGGCAGGCCGACATCCGAAATTACGACGTCGCCTACGCCGTCTTCGGTCAGCCGGCTCAGTCCCGACAAGCTGTCCGTCGTTCGGACCTCATGTCCAGCGCGCAATAGCGCCTGTCGGATCACCGTTCGGATCGCGGCGTCGTCATCTGCGACGATGATCGTGCCACGACGGCTCATCCGCCGGTGGCCATCGGCAGAAGGACCCGCATGATCGTGCGTCCGTTCTCTTTGTCGCGATCATATTCGACATGGCCGTGATGATCGCCGACTATCTTTGCGACGAGCGCCAGGCCGAGGCCGCCAAGCCCTCTTTTCGTCGATACGAAGGCGTCGAACATATTGTCGGCGATATCATCCGGAGCGCCGGGGCCATCGTCGATGACGCAGACTTCGATGGGCACCCTCACCCGGCCGCGGCCGTCAGGCGTGCCGATCTTCAGCCCGTGCCGATATGCGGTCGTCAGCGTCACGGTCCCGTCAGGGCCGGCGGCGTCCTTGGCGTTCTTCACGAGGTTGAGAAACAACTGCACCAGGGCATCGCGATCCGCCGGAACGTCTGGCAGAGATGGGTCGTACCGCTCGACGATCTTGACGCCATCCAGCTCAGCGAGCTTGCGGACATGCCCGAGAATGGCATGAATGTTCTCCGAGGCCATCACCGGGGGGCGAGGGTCGGTAAAGCCTTCCATCCGGTCGATCAGCGCGGAGATGCGGTCGACCTCGCTGACGATCAGGTCGGAGAGTTCGTCCTCATCCCCGCCCAGCAGCTGGGCCGCGCCGCGAATTCCGGACAGCGGGTTCTTGATCTCGTGCGCCAGCATGGCGGCGAGCGCGGCAGCCGACCTCGCCGACCCGCGCCGGTCGCTTTGCCGTTCAACAAGCGCCGCGACGCTACGCCGTTGAAGCGACAGGGTCAGATGGTCGCCAGGTCCCGAAACGGGAGCGATCAGGATGTCCGCGGTCGTGCCGCGCCGCTCGATAAGCGCAATATCCACATCGTAGGCCGCGATTTCACCGCGTGTATCCGCCGCTTCGTGCAGCAGAGCCCGAAGCGGGCTGTCCGGTGGCAGCAGGCCGTCCCAGCCCTTCTCGGCGAGCGAGTCTTCCGACCGTCCGAACAGCATCTCCGCCTGTGGATTGGCATGCACCGGATGTCCCGACCGATCGCAGAGGACGACCGGCACACTCATTGCGTTCAGCACTTCCGATGGGTGCGGCACGGCCCGCCGACGAAAACGCAGCGGGACGAGCGCGCTCATGCGGCCTCGCGCTGTTCCGGCACGGTGTCGGCGTCCATTTGCGCGGCGTAGAAGTCCGCCAACATCGCCTTCACGACCGCCGACGAGGGCTCTTGATTGACCTTGTTCCGGAACGCCGCCGAGCCATCCAGCCCCTTGGTGTACCAGCCCATATGCTTTCGGAACATATTAACGCCGTTCAGCTCGCCATATTGCGCGAGGACCAGATCGTAATGCTCGGAGATCAAGTCATATTGTTCTTGCAGAGTGGGATCTGGAATGGCGAGTTGGCCGGACAGTTCCGCCATGACCTGCGCGAGAAGCCATGGTTTTCCATAGCAACCGCGCCCAATCATGACGGCATCCGCACCCGACTGCGCCAGCGCTTCGCGTGCGTCGGCGATCGAACAGATATCGCCGTTGACGACGACGGGCAGGTTCGTGACCTCCTTGACCGAACGGACAAAGGCCCAGTCCGCCGTCCCCTTGTACATCTGGCAGCGCGTGCGGCCGTGAATGGTGATCATGCGGATGCCGAGATCCTCCGCTTTCCGCGCAAGCTCCGGCGCATTGAGGCTGTTATGGTCCCAACCCATCCGCATCTTCAGCGTCACTGGCAGGTCGACGGCTTTCACTGTCGCGTCGATCAGGCGCGCGGCAAGATTAGGTTCCCGCATCAGCGCCGAGCCCGCATGGCCGTTGACGATCTTCTTCACCGGGCAGCCCATGTTGATGTCGATGATCGCCGCGCCGCGCTGCTCGTTCAGTTTGGCCGCCTCCCCCATCACCTCCGGATCGCAGCCCGCCAGCTGCATGGAAACCGGGTTCTCGATCGGATCCCAGGCCACCTGCTGCAGCGACCGGCGTGTTTCCCGCACCGCCGCCTGGCTCGCCAGCATCTCCGTGACGGTCAATCCCGCGCCATAGCGTTTCACGAGCTTTCGAAACGGGCCATCCGTCACACCGGTCATGGGCGCGAGGATGACCGGCTCGTCGATCCGCACCGGGCCGATATCGATTGGCTGTAATTCGGGCATGACGGGCATGTGCCTAGTCTTTGGGCAGGAGGTCAAGGGGAGAGAGTGGCGTTTGGGACATCGCCGCGGCCATGCTATCTAGTTGCAAATGACAGGATCGCCAGACCTAACCCGCCCGCCCGAAGCCGCTGAGGACTGGACCGTCCCGCAGGACTGGGACCGGTTCTCCGACGATGAGCACGGTGTTTGGGACACCCTTTTTGCGCGGCAGGAGAAGCAACTGCCCAGTCGTGCGGCGCAGGCTTTTCTTGACGGCTTGGACGTTCTTCACTTGTCGCGCCCCGGAATTCCGAACTTCGAAGAACTGTCGGAGAAACTTGGCGAAGCCACGGGCTGGTCCGTCGTCGCCGTTCCGGGCCTGGTTCCGGACGACGTGTTCTTCGACCACCTCGCCAATCGCAGGTTTCCGGCAGGTAACTTCATTCGCCGTCCCGACCAGCTCGATTATCTCGAAGAACCAGATGTCTTTCATGACGTCTTCGGTCATGTGCCGCTGCTCGCCGATCCCGTGTTCGCGGATTATATGCAGGCCTATGGTGAAGGCGGTCTCCGCAGCCTCGAGTTCAACGCGATCGGGAAGCTGGCACGGCTTTATTGGTACACGGTCGAATTCGGTCTGATCCGAGAGAATGGTGAGCTTCGAATCTACGGTGCGGGTATCGTTTCCAGCCATGGCGAGAGCGTCTTCGCGCTCGATTCAAAGAGCCCGAACCGGATTGGCTTCGACATGAAACGCGTCATGCGGACCGAGTACCGGATCGATGACTATCAGCAGACCTACTTCGTCATCGACAGCTTCGACGATCTGTTGCGTGAGACGCAGGAAACCGATTTCGCGCCTCTCTACGCCGAACTGGGCCGACTGAACGATCTGAAGGTAGAGACAATCCTGCCGCAGGACGAAGTGATTACCGAGGGCACGCAGGCCTACGCGCGCGGTGAACTCGCGGCGTAGGCCTGTCTCCGACCTCGCTTACGCAGCCATTTTGGCTTCGGGGCGGGAGTAGAACGTCTCGCCCTTCGCCGCCATATCGCGGAGAAGCTGCGGCGGTGCGAAGCGCTCGCCATGTGCCTGAGCGAGGCGGTCTAGCGTTCGCACGACATGGTCGAGCCCGAGCGTGTCCATGTGACTGAACGGCCCGCCGGTGAACGGCATGAAACCCCAGCCGAAGATCGCGCCGAGATCGCCGTCCTGCGGCGTTTCGAGAACGCCCTCTTCATAACAGCGCGCACACTCGACAAGCTGTCGGAATTTCAGGCGCTCCTCGACATCGTCGACCGCGTCTGTCACGGGGCCGTCGGCCTTGAAGGTCTCTGTGAGGCCTGGCCACAGCTGCTTGCCGCTGTCCGAATAGTCGTAATAGCCCTTGCCGTTCTTCCGGCCATGGCGCCCCTCGGCCATCATCTTCTCGACGACATCGTCCGCCGCGCCGGGCTTGTAGGCGTCGCCAAGGTCTTTCTTCGTTTGCTGCATGACCTTGTGGCCCAGCTCTATCGAGACCTCGTCGGACACCGCGAGCGGGCCGACGGGCATCCCCATATGCTTGCCCGCATTTTCGATGAGCGCAGGGTTCACGCCCTCGCCGAGGAGCGTCGTGCCCTCCTGCACATAAGTGCCGAAACAACGCGAGGTGTAGAAGCCGCGGCTGTCGTTGACGACGATGGGCGTCTTCCTGATCTGCTGGACGTAATCCAGGGCCTTCGCGATGGCGTCCGGCCCCGTCTTCTCACCGACAATAATCTCGACCAGCGGCATCTTCTCGACCGGCGAGAAGAAGTGGACGCCAATGAATTTCTCAGGCTTGGAATGCGCCTTGGCGAGACCGGTGATTGGCAGCGTCGAGGTGTTCGAGCCGAAGATCGTGTCGGCGCCGACGACGGCCTCGGTCTTCTGCGTCGTTTCCGCCTTGATGTCGCGGTCCTCGAACACCGCCTCGATGATGAAGTCGCAACCGTCGAGGTCCGCGAAGTCGGTCGTCGGGTGGATGCGGTCGAGGATCGGCTGGAGCTTATCCGCGCTCATGCGCTTGCCGAGCTTCTGCTCGGTGT
>JBAUIQ010000183.1:0-7163 GCA_049683075.1 Pacificimonas sp. | reverse complement strand
GGGATCGGCCTCTTCGTACTTCACAGCGGCATAGTGGGTGTCACGCTTGAGACTGAAAGCCGGGGGTCGATTGTCGTAAACCTCGACCGATTGCCGCTGCCGCCCGGACAGTATCGGGTCTCGGCCGCAATCTTCGTCGACGGCGCGGGTACGAGTGATCGTATTCCAAATGCATTTAATTTCCATGTCGACGATGCAACTTTCTTCCCAAGCGGTCGCGTTCCCCCGCCGCGTCAAGGGCGTCTTCTCGTCGATCACAGCTGGTCACTCGCGCCCGCATCTGCGAGTGCCGATATCACAGCATCGCGATGAAACTCCCCTTTCAGCAGCGCGTCAGACTGGCTTCCAGGCGGTGCTTGGCATCTCTGAGTAACAAACGCCTTCTTCACTTTCTGCACATTGGAAAAACGGGCGGTACGGCGGCAAAGCTCGCCCTTGCGGAATTGGGTAGTGCCCCGCGACACCAGCTCTTTCTCCACGGACATCGTATGACGCTTGCCGACGTTCCGGTCGGCGAAGGGACCCTTTTCTTTCTTCGGGATCCTGTGTCTCGATTTATCAGCGGATTCAACAGCCGTTTGAGGAAGGGACGGCCCCGTACTTATGTCGAATGGTCCGCTCCTGAGGCTGCTGCCTTTGCCATCTTCAAAACGCCAGATGATCTGGCGTCCGGTCTCGCGTCGACAGATGCTGGTCGACGTGCTGACGCAATGAGGGCTTTCGAGGGTATCCAGCACGTGCGTGATCGCTATGACAAATGGTTTGGCTCGCCAGAATATCTGCTGAAGCGGCGCAACGATATTTTCTTTGCGGGTCGGCAGGAAAGGCTGACGGACGACGTAAAGCGCCTATTCGACTGCCTGAACGTACCGACTGACCCGCGTATGCCAGAAGACGACGTTGCAGCCCACCGCGCGCCGGCGCGAATGTGCACGGAATTATCGCCGCGTTCGGAGACGATTTTGAAAGAGCTCTTGGCGGCGGATTATCGCTATCTAGATCTTATCGATGAATGGTTCGGTGGGCACTCATGACCGCCGTAACCGTCCTAATGGCCGTTCGCGATGGTGCTGCCTTTCTAGAACCGGCGCTCGAAACGCTCCGGGAACAGACGCTCGGTGATTTTGAGTTCCTTGTCGTGGATGATGGCAGTACGGACGAGACGCCACAGATACTGTCGGCGAAAGCCGCAGCGGACCCTCGCTTGAAAATCATCAGAAAGGACGGTCCGGGCAATCTGGCAGCCAGCTTGAATCTAGGCCTTCGTCATGCCGATACCGAACTGGTGGCGAGAGCCGATGCGGACGATTTATACGAGCCGGAACGGCTGGCGACGCAGGTTGCCGAAATGCACGCGCGCCCTTCGCTCGGTGTCTTGTCCTGCGGTTTTCGCCGGATCGATGCCAAGGATAGGGTGTTGTCGGTGAACCCTCCCATCATCGGTGTCGACCAAATCCGTTTCGAGCTTCTGTTCCATAACTGCATCCTGCACCCGGGCACGATTTTTCGAAAAGCCGTGGTCATGGATGTCGATGGCTATGATGAACGCTACTGGCGGGCGCAGGATACTGACTTATGGACGCGGTTGCGAACCAAAACGGAAATCGACAACCAGCCCGACATTCTGGTGTCCTACCGCGAGCATTCAGCGGCCGTAACGCAATTAAAATTCCGCGACGGTGACAATTTTATCGAAGACATCTCGATCCGCGCGCTTCGTCCCTATACCGGCGGCGCGCTTGATGACGATACGCTACGTGCAGGCAACCGGCTCTACGGATCGCGATATCGAACCACCCTATCCGCCGCTGATATCCAAGCCGGTTTGACCGCGCTGTCCCATGTTTGCCGCACGGCAAAGCGCCGCGAACCAAAACATATCTATGATCGTTTCCGAAAGGCCGTGGCGAAGGCGCTCCTGCATCAGGCGGAGCTGCAGGACGCCGATGGTCGCCGTGACGTTGCGCGAAAATGTAGCGCGCAAGCCTTCCGCTGGGCGCCGGGCCCATTCGCGGCGCGTCGCTATGCATCGACATTCGGGAAATCAAGGAACGCGGCGGCTTTGCGATGATCGCCCTTCGCGAAACGCATAGTGTGGCCTGGTTCGAAGGGACTGCGTCGCGCCGCCATCGGAACCCCAAGGTGTGGCAGTTGTTGGGAGAAGCTGTCCCTGCCGCCATCCGTGTTCACAAGTCTTTCCGCGATGCTCCGGTATTCGCCCAGTTTGTCGGCTTTCCGCGCTCTGGTCATTCATTGGTTGGCGCACTCATCGATGCACATCCCGATGCTGCTATCTCGCACGAACTCGACGTCATGGGTCTTTTCCATAAAGGCGTGCCGATGCCTTTGATCCACGGTCTAATTGCGAAGACGGTTGAGGATTTCGCCGATGCTGGCCGCTATTGGAACGGCTTCAGCTACACGGTTTCGGGGGCACATGAATCTATTCCGACCCGCCCGTTTGTTATCGGCGATAAAAAAGGTGATGGAACCGTTCGCCACTGCGCAGCTAGGCCCGATCTCCTGCAAAAGGTTTCCATGCGGCTCGGCAATCGGGCGCGCTGGATTTTAGTCACTCGAAATCCGTTTGATAACATCGCGACGATGTCATTGCGGAAAGGACGGGACTATGATCGCCTTCGGATCGAAACTGACGACGGGCAATTTTGGACTGCTGTCAGAACGGCTCAGGCTGATGGCCGCATCGCGGCGGAGGTTCTTGATGATATTATCGATGATTATGCCGATCTGTGTCGCGCAGCAAACGGCATGCAAGCGCAGATCTCCGCCGCGCAATGGCACCAAGTAGTCTATGAGGACTTTACAACGTCCGTCCGTTTTGAATGTCAGCGACTACTCGCGTTCCTCGGACTAACGTCGGCTAAGGCTTATTTATCGGCCGCCAATAACCTTGTCCGACCTGCAGGCGTACCGTCCCGGGACCGGATCGAATGGCGAAAGGATCAGGTTCAGCGGGTAGAAAATTTGATTGCGGAAATCTCGTTTCTGTCGCCCTATCAACAGTCGATCCGATGAATAAACCTCGGCTCGCTCTCATATCTTGCATCGGCGTAGACTTTGATCTTCCGCTACTCGTTCCTTTCCTACAACACTACACTACCCTTGGCTTACCTCCGCAGGACATGCATCTCATTGTTCATGCTGCAGTGGATAACGACGAAGGAATAGAGACGGCGCTCGCGACGCTGAGAGATCGGCAGATTAGCAACCTGACGATTTGGCGCGGTGCCTACACGAGTGGTGAGATGTGGCAGCGGCGCCAGGAGTTACAGGTTCAACTAGCGGATCGCTACGACTGGATAGTAAGCGCGGACGTAGATGAGCTGCATGAATACCCTTTAGAAATTTATAGCCTCGCCAACTGGTGCGAGGCGCGCGACATTCGGTGCGTCCAAGGTCCATTCGTCGACAGAGTGGCTTCTGATGGTCAACTCCGCCCCGTGATGTCGAACCTGCCGCTAGGTCAGCAGTTTCCGTTGCAACTCGATGTAGCTTGCACGGTCAGGCAAAAGGCCGGTTCCGATGACATTGCCGGTACGATCAAGATGATGATGTTTCGGAGCGACCTTCTGCCGGGCTTAGGTGGGCATAGCCCTCCTGAACGTATCGCACCCGCTCAGTTCCTTCTTGGTCGTGCCTTTCACGGTTTCCGTCTGTGCGCGAACTCACAGTTCCGTTTCGCATCGCCCGTGCTGGTACATCATTATAAATGGCATGCCGCGCTTCTCGCATCGGCGCGTCGGCGACTGTCGACCGTGGGCGTTAGCAAGGGTGGAAAGCGTTACACGCTTCAGCTGTTGGACTACTTAGATGGTGAAGAGCGCTTGAACCTTACTGCACTACCAAGGCGGAATAGGTTTATTCAAGAGCGAGTAGGGTGGCACCTGAGGGTGCGAGCATTTCGTGCGTTCGCCAAGGCGCAGCAAATGCCTCAGTTTGCAAAACGCCAATTCTGGAAACTATACGAATGACCGAATGGCACCTTCGCCAGCTTACGCACGGTAGCGATGCCGGTCAGTTTCACGCGCATAGCTATTACGACGTGCCGATCTTCAGCCCGGACGGCTGTCTCGTTGCTGGTCATCGCGTATCATTTTCCGGTCGCCACCCGGAAGCGGATGATGCTATCGCCATCGGCTATGTCGATCTCGCTGACAATGGCGGGTTTTGTGAGATTGGAAAGAGCCGGTCCTGGAGCTGGCAACAGGGGGCACTTAGCCAGTGGCTTCCGGGATCGGGCCGTCGTCTGATATGGAACGACCGAGAGGGCAATGACTTCGTCGCGCGCGTCGTAGATCTGGATCACGGGCGCACCGAAACCCTGGAGCGGCCCGTCTATGCCGTCGATCCGCGCGGGCATTTCTTCCTGTCGCTCAACATGGCGCGCCTCGAAACGCTGCGTCCGGGCTATGGGTATGCGGGCGGCAACGGCGCGCGGCTCGACGAGCGGCAGCCTGTCGACGATGGCATCTGGCGTTATGACTTCGAGACGGGCGACAGCCGCCTGATTTTATCCGTCCGCGACGCCGTACCCGTTCTGATGTCTTATTTCGGCCCACGCGGGAAATTGCGGCAGCGTTGGCAGCGATATCATTACTGGTTCAATCACGTGAAGCTGTCCCCCGATGGCAAACGCTTCACGGTCAAACTGCGCTTTCGTAAGAACGAACCGAATTCGGTTTGGAACGACGAGATGGGGGTCAGCCTGACGGGCAGTGTCGACGGCGGCGATGTCCGACTGCTCGCACGGGGCACATCGCACGTGATGTGGATGGACGATGAGCACCTGTTTCTCTGGAAGCCCGGCGGTGTCCGCATTTATCGCGACGACGCGCCTGGGGGTGAAGAGGTCGGGCGAATTGGCCTCAGCCATTTTAAGCAGAATGTTCACATGCAGCGCCTCGCGGGACCGCGCCTGCAGTATGTCTTCGACACACCCTATCGAGAGGACATCGAACTGAACGTCCTTGACGTCGATGGCGACGAGGTGATCAAGCTCGCCGTCTTTAACCGCCATCGGCCACCGACAGGGCCGTTTCGGTGCGACCTGCACCCTTACCCATCGTCAGATGGGCGGAAGATCGTCGTCACATCGCTGCAGGATGGCGGGCGGCAGATCTATCTTCTCGAGCGCACCGACTGAGTGTGACAGGCTCGATCTTCATAATCGGGGCGCAAAAATGCGCGACGACGACGTTGTTCGAGACGCTCAAAACATGGCCTGGCGTCGCCCCTGCGCGGGACAAAGAGCCGCATTTTTTCAGTAAGGCTGAAGATTGGCGACATGAACTGCCGCGATATGAGGCGCTGTTCCCGTCGGAAGGTCGTCGGCTAGAGGCATCGACAAGCTACACCTTCGCACCGCACCGCAATCCGCTGATATGGTGCGATATTCATGGCTATGATCCGGCGTCGCGATTCATCTACGTCGTCCGCTCTCCTGTCGACCGGATCGTCTCGCATTATCGGCACAATATCGCGCGGGGTTATACAAAGGCCTCGTTTGATCAGTTCCTGCGAGATGACTCGCTTGCCATCGACGCCAGCCGGTACGCGATGCAGATTCGACCGTATCTGGAGACGTTTGGTAAGGATCGCGTCCTCATTGTCGACTTCGCCGAGCTCACGACAAAGTGGTATGAGGCGGTGTCGGTCATCGCTCGATTTCTCGATCTGCGACCACCTCCAGACGGGATGACGGGGGGAAGGCGTGCCAACAGCGCGGACCGTCAGCCCCATGGGCATCGGTCCCTGGATATTGATACGGGAATGGGTCGACTCTTGGAGCGGGTCGCGCCCGCGCTCCGGCGACGCCTCGCTCGCGGCCTCAGCCCCGGATCGCCTCCGAGACCGAGCGTGTCGTCCAATGATCGGCGCTACATTCTCTCGACGCTCGACGATGACATCGCCGACCTCGAAGGACTGACCGGTCGCAGCCTCGACAAATGGCGCGAGATGCCGACGACATGACGGTGACAAGTCTTCTAAAGGTGTCTGTCGTCATTCCGTGCCATGACGCAGCGCCCTATCTTCGTGTGACGGTCGCGTCCGTGCTGAACCAAACCGTTCGCAATGTCGAAGTCATTATCGTCGATGACGCTTCGAGCGATGGTGGCGGCGATATCGCCGATAGTCTGGCAAAGGAATTCGAAACCGTAAGAGTGTTTCATAGGTCCTTTCGTCACGCGGGTCGAACCCGACGATTTGGTGCGGCCCATGCCACTGGCGATGCTATCGTCTTTCTGGACGCCGACGACGTGATCGCGCCCGAAAATTTTGCCGTGCAGACTGTGGCACTCGCAAACGGAGCGGATATCGCAGCGGTACCGTGGTGCCGTTTAACGCGCCGGGGCCGCGAATGGCACAGTACCCCTCCCTCCTGCCGCCAGCGGCGCCCCGGCGAGGATGCGCTCAGCGCATGGCTGCGCGGCTGGTACTATCCGCCCGCCAGCTTGATGTGGCGCCGCGCCGTTTATGAGGCGGGAGAAGGCTGGAGTGAGACGGTGCGCATCAACGATGATGGCGAGCTGGTGATGAGAACGCTGGCACGAGGCGCCATTCTCTCGGAACTCCATGATGGTTGTAGCTGGTACCGGCGCCTCCCGCCTGGTGAGGCTTCGTTGAGCTCGGCGGGAAAAACGCGCGAGGGGATGGACGATCGATTGTCCGTCGTCGACAGCGTTGCCGCCGATCTCAAGAGGGAGGGCAAACTCGGTCGATACCGAACTGCCCTTGCGGAGAGCTACCATATGATCGCCACCGACGCGCGGTCCAGCGAGCTGCCGGGCGTAGAAGCCCTGGCCGCGGCGCGAGCAGCTGCTTGTCGGCCTTCATATGCGTCTGCGCTGTTGATGGGGATACAACGTCGCGCCATGGCCATTGGCAAGACGTATCGGGGGCTTCCTCTTCCGAAACCCGGCTATCTCGGCATGCCCGGGCCAGAGGTGGAGACTTTGGCGGCGAATGAATGACCCTTGTTAGTGTCATCATTCCGACATTTCGTCGGCCGAATAGCCTCTTGCGTGCGGTCGCGAGTGTTTGCGAACAGGACGTGGAGGACATGGAAATTCTCGTGGTCGACGACGATCCGCTTTCAGAGAATGAAGGGGCGCTTGCCGCACTAGACGATCGCCGCATTCAAT
>JBAUIQ010000182.1:0-5738 GCA_049683075.1 Pacificimonas sp. | reverse complement strand
TCCTTCCAGAGAGTCGTGCCCCTTCCCGATGTGATAGGTACCACATATGTTCTTCACGAAGAAGCCTGTTTGAATATGCCGATCGTTATTTAACCAGCCGCAGCGCCCGGTCGCCACTGCGTTCATGCCATCCGTGCACTTGCCCGGTAGCGGGACGGGGAGGTGGATCGCGCGGCGGTTCGAAGTCGCGCGGTCTGAGGCCGGGCGGCCAGAGCCCGGGCGGCGGTTCGTGCAAAAGCGTGATGAAGAAATTGTTCCGGTCGACTGCGGCGATGAAGAAGCCATGACCGCCGCACCGACTGAGTTTGCAGGGCGGTTGCCGGTCGATCAGCTCGAACTTCGGACCCTTCAACTTGAGAAGGTTTGCAAGGTCGACATTGTAGACGCCCTGGCAGCGTACGCAGGCATAGCGCACCTCGGCGGCGATCTCCGCCAAGGTGCCGATATTCCGTGTCCAAGGTGCTAGATGTCGTGCAGGCCGGTATCCCATGACCGCCTATTGGAACATAAACGGAACATCATGCAAGCGAGTCTATAGCAACAGATCGCTATCTTCGCGGGACAGCCTCATAGCCTCGGCAGGGAATGGCCGGACCAGTTTTCGCGCGTCGTCCCAGTCCGCTTTCAGCCAGGTCTCCGCATCCTCAGCAGTGAGAAGGACCGGCATCGCTTTTGGGTGAACAGGCACAACGAGCTCGTTTGGCTCGCAGGTCAGAAATGCGAACCGGGACCGCTCGCCATCGACCGGACGCCAGATCCCCGCAAACGCGAACAACGGATGATCCGGAAGATCGAACCACACTTTGCGCTTCGATCCAGTCGGTCCTTCCCACTCACAGAATGATGTAACGGGGACGAGGCAGCGGCGTTCCGAATTGACGAGCGATGCGCGCCAGAAAGGGCTGTCCAGGTTCCGGACATTGGTGACGGGCCGCTTGACCTTGCCGGGCGGCGGGAAGCCCCAGCTCTGCGTTTCGATGCGCCGCTCATGGTCGCCCTGGCGAACGATTGGCGCGTCCTGGTCGGGATATATGGCATCCGACGACGGGATGTTGCCCGCCTCGTTGACGGCTCCAAAAAGGCTGGCGATCTCGTCGGCGTTGGAGCGCATGCGGTAGAGGTTGCAGATGGTCGTTGGTCCCTGACTTTCGGACGGCAGGTTAGCGCGGAAGGTCGGGCGGAGCGAGCGGAATCAGGGACTGCTATGCCCCTCGCTGCGATGGCGGCAGTGAATCCGTAACTGGCGTGCGAGCGATCTCAGTCCCCAAGTTCCACGTTCAGGGAAACTCTCTCTCACGACCTTTTGAGTATGGCATATTGGGCACCCACGGCCGTCAAGGATGCGCGGTGCCCCCAATTTTCACGCTGGCGAGGCGAGGGTAGTTCCCATCCTGTCAGAACCGCGCTGCGCCAGCGAGAAAATCGGCCCCCCCACGCCCCGCTTCGCGGCGCCCGTCTTCGCGGGCGTCCCTGACTGCCTAGCCCAAGATGCATGTCCGTGAGGTGTCGATGACATGTCGGCGTCAATCAGGAGAATATATCATGGGTCAGTTCAACCGCATCGCTATCGCCGTCCAGGCGAACACCTTCGCCAACGACACGGCGCTCTACACCGCCGCCGTCGAGGACGCACGGGCACGGGCACCCTATACCTACTTCGACCAGCACATCATCCAGCGCGAGGATGGCACGTACGCGGTCATCGACGAGGGTGATTATAACGGTCTGACACCGGAAATGATCGAGCGCATCGTGCACACGGTTGCGCCGCAGATGTCCGACGAATGCTGGTATGATGACCGTACCGATCTCGACGATCAGGAAGACTGGTTCTGAGGGACCATCAGGGAGGCGGCCTTTGGGTCGCCTCTCCTTCTTTTTTGTTCGGTCTTGGGAGCGCCATGCGGGGCATCGAGCCCCGTACGGCGCTTGGTTCGGCGGTACCAACCCGTAAATCAAAGCATAATGGGCTGTTCCCAGACTATCACCTATTGCGCAGGACAAATCGTGAGGGAGCGGACCTGCTGCGGAAGCCCTCTCGCTGTCGCTTCGCGCTGCGAGGGGGCTGCGCATTTTAGGGTCCGCATGCACTCTCGGTCCGGCTTCGGGTTCGCCGGGACCGGCTGACACACGGAACGCGCGCGCACGGTCCCGGGAACGGCTCGCCGGACCGAGAGTGCGGAATATCGGGTCCGTCCGGGAGGACGGTCGGGACGGACCGGCAGGCGGTCCGTGTTCCCAATCCGAAGAACCGAAAAAGGGAAAAGGAAAACTGGCATATTCAGCTGGTTCAGGAGCACACCGTACGCGGGTGCCCGCAGAGTGGAAATAGTTGAGATCGTTGCCGAATCTAGGGGTCTGAGCTCGTTTCGACAAGTGACTAAAAACCGGGTTGCGCGGGTTAAATTTGGGTCGGCTGCCACCAATGCCCTGTCTTCGCGCCATGATCTCCGGGTTGCGGCCAACTCGTGTTCGTGCTATGTTCTCCTGGCTTTTCGTAGGTCGAGCCGTCTCCTGGGAGATTGGTTTCGATGCCATCCGTTCGTCTTCAATGCTATATTCCGCTGCGCCTGGCGGACCAGTTTCGGCGCGTTGCCGATGCCAGAGGTGTATCTGCAAGTTCCCTGATCCGCGATTTGATCGACGCCGAAGTTGCCCGCTTCGAGGTCGGCGCGGGCGGCCCGATGGCGCGCCTCGACCGGGACGTTTTGTACGTCGCCGTCGGCATGGACGCGCTTCTGTCGGCGCATGAGGACCCCGCTCTCAGGGACCGCACGCGGACGGCCTATCGCGCGAAGATCGCCGACCGGGAGGACGGCCGATGAGCACTCATCTTTCCGACTTTACGCGCGGGTCGCAGCTCCTCGGCCATTTTGCCTTCATGTTCGCGGCGGGTATAAAGTGGCCGGTTCTCGGTACGCTGTTCAGCGTCCTGGCTGTCGTGGCATGGACCCTGTTCGGTACGCTGTCCGATCATGAAATCTATCTTCTCGGACAGCATCTTTATGCGCTTGGCTATCTCTGGCTGGAGTTCGATCCCGACAAGGAACTGAACGTCAAACTGCTGAGCGGCGCGACGTTGCAGATGACGATGGGGCAGGTCTCGTCCTATGCGCCAGTCGTGCTCGCCTGGGCCAAGGCGCTCGCCGCGCTTCGGGTTGGGGCGACGGTCGCTGGCGCGCTGATTGTGCCGCTCCTTGCCCTATTCTTCTGGTTCGCCACGATGTTCGGCGACCACTCCAAACAGTCCCGCCATCAGCGCGGTGCGCTGCTTGCCGCGCTTCCCGACCTGCGGCGGCAGATCGCCGCTCACAACCGCGCTGAGCATAAGACCGTCATGCGCCGACGCTTCGGGCCAGGCTGGCGGCTTGCTGGGCAGAATGCTCTCTCTGCGGCGGGCATTCATGCGCCCTATTCCATCGGCGGTATCACCTACCCGCTCGGACTAGAGCAGAGCCATACGATGCTGGTCGGTACGACCGGTACCGGCAAGACCGTGGTCCTTCGCGATCTCCTCAAACAGTCCCGCGCGCGGAACGTGCGCAGCGTCGTGTTCGATCTGACGGGCGCATTCATCGAGGCCTTTTACGATCCTTCGCGGGATATCATCCTAAATCCGATGGATGCACGCTGTCCACAATGGACGCTGTTCGACGACGCGTCGAGCGAGGCCGAGTTCACCGCGATTGCCGAGGCACTGGTACCGCATGATGGCGGCGGCTCGGAACAGTTCTGGGTACAGGCCGCGAGGCTGCTGTTCGTTGAAATGGCTATGCGGCTGCAGGCCGATGGGCGCGGCACGAATGCAGCGCTTGCGGACGAGCTCATGACCGCTGATCTCAAACATGTGCACGCGTTGATGAAGGGCACGGTCGCCGACCCGATCACCGCCCCCGAAGCCGCGCGCATGGCGGAATCCATCCGCGCGGTGTTCAACGCCAATGCCAAGGCACTGAAGCTGATGCCAGTGTCGGGTACGCGATTCTCGATCCGAAACTGGGTGGAACGGGACCAGCGAAACGGCTCCATCCTTTTCCTGTCGGCGCGCTATATCGACATGAGCGTTGCCTCGCGGCTGCTGACGCTCTGGATGGATACGGCGATGAACACGTTGATGTCCATGTCCCGGACGCAGGATCTGCGGCTCTGGTTCCTGATCGATGAACTGGGCGCGCTGCACCGGCTCCCGGCTCTCGAAAAGGGCCTCCAGACCGCGCGTAACTTCGGCGGCGCGATCGTCACCGGCGTCCACGCTTACGCGAAACTCAAGGACACCTACGGCGAGAACATGGCGATGACGCTGTCGTCGCTTGCGCGCACCAAGCTGATCCTCGCCACCGCCGACCGCGAGACCGCAATCTGGTGCTCGGATTTCATTGGCCACCGGCAGGTGAAGGACATCGAGGAAGGGTTCAGTTACGGCTATAACAATGTCCGTGACAGCGTCACGCTGACACCGCGCAGGCAGGTCGAACCTCTGCTCTTGCCCGACCAGCTCATGAACCTGGAGCGGCTGTCGGGCTATATCAAGTTCCCTGATGGGTTTCCTGCGGCGAAGATCGCGCTCCGCTATGTCGACTATCCCGCCAGAACGGATGGGTTCGTACCGGTCCAGTCAGCTGGATCAAACCTGGTAGGCGACGACGATGAGCGTGATGATGGGGGCGATGCGAGTGCGGCTTCCGCTTCCAATCGCAACACCACGGGTGCCGACGATCAGGGCCCCGGAAAACCGGCAGAGCGCGAACTGACAGGGATTCACAGACTGTCTGGAGCGGAGGACCAAGAGCAAGAGACCGAACCCGCCAATACAGAAAACAAGCTTCCTACGGAACCGCACGGCAAGCGAAACCCCAAACCGGAAGACGACAACCATGCGTCACCGCAGCGGGCCAAGAACACCACGCCGGAAAGTCGCGACAAGCTGCCCGGCGCTAACAAAAGCACCGAGGACCGCTCGCCTTCCAGGTTGTCCGAGGCTGCTACGAAAGATGCGCAAACCGATCGCACCCGCGAGGCCGAGCGCGAAGATCTGACGACCCGCGAGCAGCATGATGCGTTTGTCGATCGCGAGGAGGCTGATGATTTCATCGCCGACTTCGACCTGGACCTTTAGATGCTGTCGGTGGCACCGGTAGGCTCCGCCAGCGGTGCGGCGGGCTATTTCGCGGCGGATAATTATTATGCCGGTAGCGACGGCGACAGGTCCGGTGAATGGGTAGGCGAAGGGGCCGCGGCGCTGGGTCTGGACGGTCCGGTCGATGCGGCGGCGTTCGAAGCCATACTCTCCGGCGAGCTGCCAAACGGCGAACGTGTGGGAACAGCTGACCGGCACCGCGCCGGTCTTGACCTGACCTTCTCACTGCCGAAAAGCTGGTCACTCCTCGCGCTCGTCGTGGGCGACCGGCGCATCGCGGCGGCGTACAAGGCGTCGGTCAAGGAAACGCTCGCCTGGGCGGAGAAGAACGGCGCGGATGCGAGACTGGAGAAGGATGGCAAAACGAAAACCGTTCCTACCGGCAACCTGACCATTGGTCTGTTCGAGCATGATACCAACCGCAACCAGGAACCCAATCTGCATTTTCATGCCGTCATCGCGAACGTAACTCAGGGTCCGGACGGCAAATGGCGGGCGCTCAAGAACGACAAGCTCTGGTCGCTGAACACGCTCTTCAACGCCATGACCATGGCGAGCTTCCGCACGAAAGTCGAAGCGCTGGGCTATCAATCCGGTCCTT
>JBAUIQ010000181.1:0-3804 GCA_049683075.1 Pacificimonas sp. | reverse complement strand
CGGTTATGGCTGCACGACCTGCATCGGCAATTCCGGCCCCCTCCCCGCGCC
Source organism: Pacificimonas sp. (assembly GCA_049683075.1). Classification (GTDB taxonomy): domain Bacteria; phylum Pseudomonadota; class Alphaproteobacteria; order Sphingomonadales; family Sphingomonadaceae; genus Pacificimonas. Next base: position 3,753 of record JBAUIQ010000181.1, on the reverse strand, counting down.
GATATCGAAGGCGATCAACGACAATGACATCGTCGCCGCCTCCGTCCTTTCCGGCAACCGCAATTTCGAGGGGCGTGTGTCGCCCGACGTCCGCGCCAACTATCTCGCCTCCCCGCCGCTGGTCGTCGCCTATGCGCTGTCCGGCACGGTGACGAAGGACCTCACTGAGGAGGCGCTGGGCGAGGACCGGGACGGCAATGTCGTCTATCTAAAGGACATCTGGCCCACCAACCGGGAGATCAAGGACATGGTCGAGGGCGCTCTCTCCCCCGACATGTTCAAGGCGCGCTATGGCGAGGTCTTCACGGGCGATGAGCGCTGGCAGGGCATCGACGTCACCGGCGGCCGCGTCTACCAGTTCAATTCGGCCTCCACCTACGTCCAGAACCCGCCCTACTTCGAGGGCATGGGCCTCGACGTCGCCGACCCCGAAGACATCATCGACGCCCGCGCTTTGGCGGTCTTCGGCGACTCAATAACCACCGACCACATCAGCCCCGCCGGCGCCATCAAAGCCGACAGCCCCGCCGGCGAATATCTCCAGCAACATCAAGTCGCTAAGGCGGATTTCAACAGCTACGGCAGCCGCCGCGGCAACCACGAAGTCATGATGCGCGGCACATTCGCAAATATCCGAATTAAAAACCAGATGGTCCCCGGCTCCGAAGGCGGCGTCACAAAATACATCCCGACCGGCGAGACTATGCCGATTTACGACGCGGCGATGAAGTATAAGGAAACGAATACCCCGCTCGTCGTCCTCGGCGGCTCCGAATACGGCACGGGCTCCAGCCGCGACTGGGCCGCGAAGGGCACAATCCTCCTTGGCGTCAAGGCGGTCATCGTGAAGAGCTACGAGCGTATCCACCGTTCAAACCTCGTCGGCATGGGCGTTCTGCCGCTCCAATTCGCGGACGGCGAAGGGCAGGAAGAGCTCGGTCTTAACGGCGACGAGATCTTCACGATCCGCGGCCTAGCCGACCTCGAACCGCGCCAGGAAGTGACGGTCGATTTCGAACGCACCGATGGGACGACGGGCAGCTTCCAAGCGCTCTGCCGCATCGATACGCGCAACGAGCTCGCCTACTACCGCAATGGCGGGATCCTCCACTACGTGCTCAGGAACCTCGCCAAGGCGGCTTAAGTCAGCGGCGTTTGTAGGTCAGCGCCTGCCGGATCGCGTGGCGAAGCTCCGCTTTCGGCAGGTTGCCCTCGGTGCCGAAGATCGCGGCGCGATTGCCCTCGAAAGTCAGGCCATCGCTCGGACTAACGCGATATTCCTCCACCAGCGACGTGCCACAATGGACGAACAGCCCGCAGGCATCGGGCGTATTTTTCGGAACCCCGAGCCGTATCGTGGTCCCTACCTTGCTCGCTTCGGTCAAATAAGCGGGCTGGCCCCATTTCAGCGTTTCGGTCAACGGCCCGACCTTAAGATCGTCAGCCTCTTCGAAAATCGGCCCCGAACCTCCTCGAGACGCGCGGCAACTGAGTCTGGAAACGCGGCGAAGGCGCTGGCGACATCTGGCGGCATCTCGGGCATCTCAGGTCTCTCTCGAGGACGCCAGATTGTAACCGATCGCGGGGGCGACGCGAAGGGCACGTCATGACAAAAACGATCTTCTCATTCATCGTCGCGGCGCTGGCCTCCTCCGCCGCCCTAATCACCCCTGCACCCGCCGAGGCCAAGCCCGTCGTGCTCGAACTCTTCACCAGCCAGGGCTGCTCCAGCTGCCCGCCCGCCGACAAGCTATTGGCCGAGGTCGCGGGACAGCCGGGCGTCGTCGCCATAAGTCGCCCGATCACCTATTGGGACCGGCTCGGATGGAAGGACACGCTTGCGCGGCCCGAAAATACGGAACGCCAACGCGACTATCGCAAGCTGTCGGGTCGCCCGGGCGTCTACACCCCGCAGATCGTCATCGATGGCGATTGGGAGGGCAATGGCTCGAACCGGCGGAAGGTGACGAGCGAGATTCGAAAGACTCTCACCGAACCGACATTTGCCGAGGTCAGTTTCACCCGTGCCAGTGACGGGCGCTTCGCCGTCATGGTTGCAGGCGCGACGGCCGACGCGGTCGTGACCTTGCTCGCGCTGGAGTCAAACCCGCAGGTCGCCATCGCGCGCGGTGAGAATCGCGGCCGCGAGATCACCTACACCAATGTTGTCGCAGCCGAACATGACATCGGCGACTTCGACGGCGGCTCGACCCGCTACGTTCTGGACGACGCTGAACTCGCAGCTCTCCCCGGTGACCGCCTCGCCGTCGTGGTGCAGGAAAAGGGGCTGGGACAGGTGCTGGGCGCAGCGATTGTGGAACGGGCCGGTCTCTGATGGCAAGGGCGTGGTCCTTCCGGTTGTCTGCCTAGCGAGACGGCCGACCCTTCTTCCCGCCACCACGATGCGGCCTCGCCTTTGTCTTCGGCTTAGACTTCTCATGAGCTTTCGCTTTTCCCGCACCCTTCGTCAGATCGGGTTTGTCGGCTGACACTGCGACGCGAATGTTCTTTTCGAGCATTTTGTTGGGGCCGATACTGTCGAGAAAGCGATCGGCCTGCGCTGCGTCCAGCTGAACGTGCGTCTCCGTCGCCTGCATCTTGATGACGCCAATGTCGCCCTTCGAGATGTTCCCGGCGTTGCAAAGAAGTGGGATCAGCCAGCGCGGCTCGGCATTCTGCTTCCTGCCGACCGACAGGGTCAGCCAGATACTCTCGTCGAACTCCCGCCGCTGTGTTTTCTCGCGCGGCGCGCCGCCGTCCTTGGCGGGGTCGAAGCCGCCGTTTCGCGGCGGGGCCACGTTCACCAGATGAATGTCTTCGGGGGCCGACAATCCCGCGCGGCTCAGGCGTAAATAGGCCGTCGCGATCTGTTCAGGAGAGAAAGCGTCAGTCAGGCGTGCGGCAACGTCGAGCTCCTCCGGATGCGGAGGTTCGGTCAGCATTGGACCGGACAATATGCGCGTCTCGTCGCGCGCCATGACGTCTTCGGCGGTCGGGGGATTGCCCCAGTCGGCCTCGACTTTGGCTGCGCGCAGCAGCTGTTCCGCGCGCCACCGTCCCCGCTGCTCCACGACCACCGCACTAATTCCCTTGCGACCGGCTCGGCCCGTCCGGCCGCTGCGGTGCAGGAGGGTTTCCGCGTTTGACGGCAGGTCGGCATGGATGACGAGTTCGAGGCCCGGCAGGTCGATGCCGCGCGCAGCGACATCGGTTGCGATGCAAACCTGCGCGCGCCCGTCTCGCAGCGCCTGGAGCGCGTGGTTACGCTCATTCTGACTGAGTTCCCCGGACAGCGCGACGACGGCGAAGCCGCGATTGTGGAACCGCGCCACCATGTGATTGACGGCCGCGCGCGTGTTGCAGAATACCAGCGCGTTCGTCGGCTCGTGATAGCGCAGCAAATTGATGATCGCGTTTTCCCGCTCGCGCGGCGCGGTGACCAGCGCGCGATATTCGATATCGGCATGCTGCGCCCGTTCTTCCTTCGTGGAGACCCGCACGGCGTCCCGCTGATATCGCTTGGCCAGCTTCGCGATCGGCGCGGCGACGGTTGCGGAGAATAGAAGGGTTCGCCGGGTCGGCGGTGTCGCGTCAATGATGAACTCCAGCTCCTCGCGAAAGCCGAGATCGAGCATCTCGTCCGCCTCGTCGAGAACGACGACACCCAGCCCGCCCGTATCGAGCGCCTGCCGCGTGATGTGATCGCGCAGGCGCCCCGGCGTGCCCACGACGATGTGCACGCCCTGGTTCAGC
>JBAUIQ010000180.1:0-2646 GCA_049683075.1 Pacificimonas sp. | reverse complement strand
GCACAATCCTATTCACGCAGAAGCTCCTCCGTTTGTGGACCAGTCCACCGATTCCGCGATCCTCGTCACCGGCATCAAGGTCATCGACCTGCTCGCGCCTTATGCGAAGGGCGGCAAGATCGGCCTGTTCGGCGGTGCGGGCGTCGGCAAGACCGTCCTCATCCAGGAACTCATCAACAACATCGCCAAGGGCCATGGCGGCACATCCGTGTTCGCGGGCGTCGGTGAGCGGACGCGGGAGGGCAACGATCTCTATCACGAGTTCCTCGACGCGGGCGTCATCGCCAAGGATGCCGACGGCAACGCGATTTCCGAGGGCTCCAAAGTGGCCCTCGTCTACGGCCAGATGAACGAGCCGCCGGGCGCGCGCGCCCGCGTTGCGCTCTCCGGCCTCACCATCGCCGAATATTTCCGCGACGTCGAGAACCAGGACGTGCTGTTCTTTGTCGACAACATCTTCCGCTTCACGCAGGCGGGTTCCGAAGTGTCCGCCCTCCTCGGCCGCATTCCGTCCGCCGTGGGCTATCAACCGACGCTGGCCACGGACATGGGCAACCTGCAGGAGCGCATCACGTCCACGAACAAGGGCTCGATCACCTCGGTGCAGGCCATTTACGTCCCCGCGGATGACCTCACCGACCCCGCGCCCGCCACGTCCTTTGCTCACCTTGATGCAACGACCGTTTTGAACCGCGCGATCTCGGAGCTCGGTATCTATCCCGCAGTCGATCCGCTCGATTCGACGTCCCGCGTCCTCGAGCCGCGCGTCGTCGGGCAGGAGCATTATGAGACCGCCCGCGCCGTCCAGGAAATCCTGCAGAAGTACAAGAGCCTGCAGGACATCATCGCCATTCTTGGCATGGACGAGCTGTCGGAAGAGGACAAGCTGACCGTCGCCCGCGCGCGCAAGATTCAGAAGTTCCTGTCGCAGCCCTTCCACGTTGCCGAGGTCTTCACCAACATCCCCGGCAAGTTCGTCGACCTTGAGGACACGGTGCAGAGCTTCAAGGAAGTGGTCGAAGGCAAGCACGACAATCTCCCCGAAGCCGCCTTCTACATGGTCGGCGGCGTCGCCGAGGCCCGCGAAAAGGCCCAGAAAATGGCAGCGGAAGCGGCTTAGTCTAATGAGCGTGCGGTGTTCGCATAGAACGTTTCGCACGCTCATTATCGTATATCTATTTCATATCGTTCCGATTGTCGGAATTACGCTTTATCAAGGCGTCAATCCGACGTGGGTCGCGTTTGATTTTGAATTTGGGGGTCTTGTACAAAAGGCCTTTGGGGAGGACGCGATGATTTCCGATCTTGAGGGAGTCGGCCTTGGATTTCTTATTGCGTTTTACTTCGTCTCTCTCGTTGGAATGATCTGGTTTAGAAACTGGGCAAGGTGGCTGCACCTTACTATTTTTCTGCTTCTACTGTTGTTTCTGCCTCTGTGGGGTGCGCCAGTCAGTTACAATACACCAATCATGGAAAGTCTCATTGCCACCGGAAACATGCTATTGGGTGCGATATTTCTGATGGCTTTCGGGTCGGAGATTGGCTCCAGTTGGTTCAAGAAACAATAGCCTCAGCGCGGCACAAAGGTAACTAATCTATGACCCTACAGTTCGAAATCGTGACCCCCGAGCGCCAGCTCCGCTCCGGCGAAGTGCATCAGGTCGTCGTCCCTGGCTCGGAGGGCGACTTCGCCGTCCTCGCCGACCACGCGCCCTTCATGTCCACAATCCGTCCCGGCGCCATCGACGTCTACGAAAGCGCCTCCGCGGCGCCTGAACGCATCTTCATCGAAGGCGGCTTCGCGGAGGTAAACGACAAGGGCCTCACCATCCTCGCCGAACAGGCCATGCCCGTCAGCGAGATCGACGTAGAAGCCACCGCCCGCGAAATCGCCGAAGCCGAAGACGCTGTCCGCAGCGCGGGCGACGATGCCTCAAAGGCGCGCGCCGAAACGCGCCTTGCCACCCTCACCGCCCGTAGGGACGCGGCGGCGAATTAGAAACTACATATAAAGAACCACGATGCCGCGGCCGTCCTCTTGACCGATTACGCACGCGGCTTTTGTTATGCCTCTAGACCGATAAGCCCAGCCCTGAACCTAAACACCGCCCTATTGCGCTGTTGGTTGTCTAGTCCGTCTTGTATCAAACGCTTTCACGATTTGGAGCACGGCAAGCAATACCGCGGAAAATAGGATCGCAGAGATCCTATTGAGCGCAACCGCCAGAAATGCTGTCGCAGCCGTGGCAAGGCCCGTTGTCTCGGCCAGGAAAGCTGCCAAAATCTCGCTAACACCGAGCCCTGCGGGAACGATCGAACTGGATCCACCAACCAGTGACGCGAACGCAAACGGTATGGCGGTTTCTATTGAAACCATCATATTGATGACAGCAAAAGCGGCCGTGATCCGAATGGCGCCAAATATGATGCTCGCCATCCTGTGCAAGCTGAGAAGCCATAGCCATGCAGCGGGTAAGAGAGTGCCAAACCAAGCAATGCTCGCCAAAGCGACGACGCCGCCGACGATAAGCAGTACTAAGCCGCTGGCGAAACCTTGAGAAAAAAGCACTGCGCCGGCTGCCGCTCCTAGAAGAGCTAAGCCAAGAACGGCCGATATGAGGACGATCGCGGCGCTCAGTCCGGGGC
>JBAUIQ010000179.1:0-2807 GCA_049683075.1 Pacificimonas sp. | reverse complement strand
CGACAGGGACGCCGATATATTTCGCCTGCTCCTCGGTAAGTTCACTCATCTTCACGTTCAGCTTGGCAAGATGCAGGCGGGCGACCTTTTCATCCAGATGCTTTGGCAGCACATAGACCTGGTTCTCATACTCATCCGTCTTGAATGGGCCATTCACAGGCACACCAATATACTTGGCCTGATCGTCGGACAGCTCGGACAACTGAACATTCAGCTTTTCGAGATGCAGGCGCGCGACCTTCTCGTCGAGATGCTTCGGAAGGACGTAGACCTGATTCTCGTACTTCTCGTGGTTCTTCCAGAGTTCGATCTGCGCCAGCACCTGGTTGGTGAAGCTGGCGGACATCACGAAGCTGGGATGGCCCGTCGCGTTTCCAAGATTGAGGAGACGGCCCTGCGACAGTAGAAGCATGCGCTTGCCGCCGGGGAAGGTGTACATGTCGACCTGCGGCTTCACCTCGACATGCTCGAGGTTCTTCAGGCCGCCGACCTGAATTTCGTTGTCGAAATGGCCGATATTGCCGACGATCGCCATGTCCTTCATCGCGCGCATATGCTCGATGGTGATGACGTCCTTGTTGCCCGTCGTCGTCACGAAGATATCGGCGACCGGCGCGGCATCTTCCATCGTCGTCACGGCAAACCCGTCCATCGCGGCCTGCAACGCGCAAATCGGATCGATTTCCGTCACCATGACGCGAGCGCCCGCGCCGCGCAGCGAGGCGGCCGAGCCCTTGCCGACATCGCCGTAACCGGCGACGACGGCGACCTTGCCGGCCATCATCACGTCGGTGCCCCGGCGAATGCCGTCGACCAGCGATTCCTTGCAGCCATATTTATTGTCGAACTTCGACTTGGTGACACTGTCGTTGACGTTGATTGCCGGGAACGGAAGGTTGCCCTCCTTCGCCAGTTCATACAGCCGGTGCACACCCGTCGTCGTCTCTTCCGATACGCCGCGGATCGCGTCGCGCGTTTTTGTGAAGAAGCCGGGACTATCTTTCAGGCGCTTTTTCAGCACCTTTTGCATCTCTTCTTCTTCCTCGTTCGACGGCGCGGGCACCTCCTCACCGGCCTCAAGACGTGCACCCCAGATGACGTACATCGTGGCATCGCCGCCATCGTCGAGGATCATGTTGCAGGGATCGTCACCCCACTGGAAAATGTGGTCGACATATTCCCAGTATTCGGCGAGCGTCTCACCCTTCTTCGCGAACACGGGAATGCCCGCCTTCGCCATCGCGGCGGCGGCATGGTCCTGCGTCGAATAGATGTTGCACGACGCCCACCGAACCTCCGCGCCGAGCGCGGTCAGCGTCTCGATAAGAGCCGCCGTCTGGATCGTCATGTGAAGGCAGCCGGCGATGCGTGCGCCCTTCAGGGGCTTGTCGGCGCCATATTCCTCTCGCGTCGCCATCAGGCCGGGCATTTCGGTCTCGGCAATATCAAGCTCGCGGCGGCCGTAATCGGCCTGGTCGATGTCGGCGATGATGTAATCTTCGGCCATGGAAACGGCTCCTGTTCGTCAGAATTTCGCTATGCGCCGCACATAGGAGCCGACCCGCGTCGGAGCAAATATAAAGATTGCTTTATATGTTTTGGTGGTTTCGTGTCGCTCCCTGCGGTCGCTGACCCTGTACCGTCCCGAGCGCAGGCCTAAGCCCGGCCACTGGCCGCAGATAGGAGCGAGACGTCGATCCCGGCATCCGAATAGGCCGTCGACCAGCGGTCCGTAATGGGCGTGTCGAAAATGAGACCTGGCGTGCCTTTCACGCTCATCCAACCATGGCGCAGCATTTCGCCCTCAAGCTGCCCTTCGCCCCAACCCGTATATCCGAGCGCCAGCAGCCAGTGCTTCGGCCCCTCGCCCTTCCCGATGTCGCGCAAAACGTCGAGTGTCGCGGTCAGCGCCCACCGCCCGGCGACACTCAGCGTCCCCTGACCCGCATAATCGGTGGAATGAATGACGAACCCACGTGCCGGTTCGACGGGGCCACCCGCATAGACCGGGGCATCGTCCATCCCGTCATGATCGATGTCGAGCTGGTCGAGCAGACTCTTCGCATTCACGTCGCCACGAACATGATTGACGACGATTCCAAGAGCGGACTCTTCATCATGGGCACACATAGCGATCACGGCGCGCGTGAATCGTTCGTCGCCCATGCCGGGCATGGAAAGGAGGAACTGACCTGAGAGGAAGGGGGGCTGTTTCATCATGTTCAGACATAGGTGCCGCGGGCGGCGGACCCAAGATGGAACTATGAAGGTTCGCCGTTCACTGGCATGACCGAGATTGTCCTACATGCCAAGGAGCCGAATATGACCGTGTCCACCGGAGACAAGATTCCCGCCGTCACATTGACGAAGATGACGCCGGAAGGGCCACGCCCCGTCCAGACACAGGAATATTTCGGCGGGCGCACTGTCGCCCTGTTTGCCGTTCCGGGTGCCTTCACGCCGACCTGCAGCGCGAAGCACCTGCCGGGCTTCGTCGAAAAGGCGGACGAGCTGAAAGCGAAAGGCGTCGATGAAATTGCCTGCGTTTCCGTCAACGACACCTTCGTCATGGACGCCTGGGGCAAGGATGCAGGGGTCGGCGAGAATATTACGATGCTGGCCGACGGCAATGGCGATTTCGCCGAAGCGCTCGGCCTGACCATGGATGCCTCGGGCTTTGGCATGGGCAAACGCGCCCAACGCTTCTCGATGATCGTAAAGGACGGCACGGTCAGCGACCTGAACGTCGAAGCCCCGGGCGATTTCCGCGTCTCTAGCGCCGAATATATGTTGGGGCAGCTCTAACC
>JBAUIQ010000178.1:0-2675 GCA_049683075.1 Pacificimonas sp. | reverse complement strand
GGACCACACGGCGCAGTGGTTCGGGGCTTGGCAGCGGCGAGCCATTGAGAAGCGCCAGTGAATAACGATCACCGAGACCGCGAACGTACACGAAACGTCCGCCGACGAGGCTGAGGCCGGTGACGCGCTCGAGCGCGGAGGCGATGTCACCTTCACCGGAGCGTGCGATATCGGCAGCAGACAATACGTTCAGAACTTCCGAAGACGCTCGTACAGGCTCCGGAATGAAACGACCCTGGATGACGATAACATCGTCCTCGTCCACGCTCGCACCAGGTCCGGAAATGTCGACGACGTCTTCTGCCGGTTCGTCCAGGTCGTTGTCCGCGCCGGGAGTCACTGTCTCCAGTTCTTCCGGCTCGACCGACTGGTCGACATCGGGCGTCGGCGGCGTCACGCCGGTCGGCGCTGTCTGCGCGATTGCCGCGGTGGCGAAGGGGATCGACAGTGCGCTGGAAAGCAGCAGCAGGCTGAACGTTTTTGAAATGGGCGTCATGTGCGAAGCGTCCCTGGTGCTCTGATCATCGGATGGGCGAAAGGCGGCGGCCGCCCGGAGGGGTGACCGCCGCCCATCGCCGGAAGCGTATTTCGGGCGGCTTAGTCGTCGCTGTCGTCGTCGTCCGAAATGGTGCGCGGACGGTCCTCGCAGGACGGGCTGTTGCCGCCGAGGCCGCAGGCCCAGCCGTCGAACCACAGGTCGTCGTCGTCCTCGACCGCGCCGATGTAATCGGTGGCGACGAGGAAGTCGTTGAGGGTCGAGGCGTCGAAGGCCGTGACCGCATCCTCTCCGGTGCCTGGGACCAAACCGGCTTGGCCGCCGAGCGTGTTGTCATAGTCGAGAACGACATTGTCGCCCGCTGAAAGAAGCGCGAGATCGTCGATGCTGTCGTCATCGTCCGACGCCGTCGTGCCGCAGTCGAAGCCGATCGACTGGAAGACTGGCGGACCGTTCTCATCATTCGCTTCGTCGGCGGCGGCAGCCGTCTGTGCGCCGTCTATGTCGAGGCAGGTCGCATCGTCAGGCGCGACGACGATCCCGTTGACGAGGGCATAGTCGCCGCCACCGCGCAGAGTGATGACGGTGCCGTCATTGGCGAGGAAGGTGAAGTTTGCGAGGACCGTGTCCTGGCGCGGCAGGCGGTTCTCATTCTCGTCAGAGTCTGCTTCCCAGGCACGGTCGCCACCCGCGTCGCGTTGCGTCACGACCACGAACTGGTTGACGCCGGTGTAGCCGGAGTCGGAGTCGATCGAGTCATCGTCATTGCCGGTGAGGACGAGATAGCGGCCATTCACATTGCCGCCGAACCATTCGATGCCGTCGTCCGAGTTGTTGTGGACCTGGACATATTCGAGCGTCGTGCCGGAGCCGACGCCTGCGAGCGTCAGGCCGTTCAGCTCATTGCCCTCTGAAACCTCAAAGCCTGCATAGCGGATCGAGAGATAGCGGATGGAACCGGAGGAATCGCCCGGGACATCGCCGCCGAAGAAGGCGTTCGATGTGCCCTCGACCGCGCCGGTGCAGTCGGCGGTGCCGCCCGTACCTGCGGCACAATCGGAGAAGGGCGCGCGGCCGAGGACGACGACGCCGCCCCACTGACCGATGGAGTCGGCACCGGCTGTGCCTTCGACATTCTGGCGGCTGGTCATGATGACCGGGGCGTCTTCCGTACCGTCGACGCTGAGGCGCGAGCCGCGATTGACGAGGAGGAAGTCGGCGCCGGACGAACCGAAGATAACGACGCCTGGATCGATGGTCAGCGTGGCCTGTCGTGCACCGGCAGCAGGAGAGTCGGTTGGGCCGACATCGTCGCCGACCTGCACGCGGCCGGAGAGCGAGTAGGTAACACCCGGGAGCGCCTGCAAGCGGAGATCGTCGCCGATGACGCCATTCAGCTGACAAACGCGGCTGTCGTCGTCGTCATCGTCGGCGGTACCGAAATCGAGAACTTCGTTCGTGAACGTCGTACCCGCCGGGCAGTCGTCCGCCGCGCCGCCCGTAGGCGTCGGTGTCGGGGTGGGTGTCGGGGTCGGCGTGGGTGTGGGGGCTGGCGTCGGCGCGGGGGTCGGCGCCGGGACGATGATCACACCGTCACCCGGGGAGGCGACATCGTCGGCACCGCAAGCCGCCAGAGCGATGGCGGAGCCGAGAAGGAGGGCGGAACGGGTCACGAGCTTGGTGGTCATATGAGGCTACCCCTTGGGTCGATCTGGACACAGAAATCGAGTGCGACCGAAAGGTCTCGATCGCTTGGCGGCGGCAGCTAGGCACGCTCCGTGACGCTTCCATGACAGACCGCGTTATCGTTTGATGACGATAGGGTTTCGCTTTTGTGACAGCCTTGAAATGCCAGAAACGAAGTTAGCTTAGCCGCCTATGACGACGTCGATGTCGCGGCCGTCCCGGCGAACGAGGAGGTCGGCGCGGCGACCCGTTGCCATGCTTCGTGCAAGATCCGCTCGGCGCTCACTGTCCGTGAACGCATCGTCATCCAGACGCAGTATGACATCGCCGATGCGCAGCCCGCTGTTCGCAAGCGACGGGGGCAGGGACGTCAGTCGAAATCCGCCCGCGACGGGGCGTCCCGCGAGACTGAGGTCCGTAAAAATGGCATCGCGTGTGTCGTTGTCGTTCAGCTGATCGACGGGCAGTGGCACCGTCGCACGCCCATCTTCGT
>JBAUIQ010000177.1:0-3363 GCA_049683075.1 Pacificimonas sp. | reverse complement strand
TTCGGTTTGATATAATCGATGGCGTCGGACAGCGTGTAGCTGTGCACCGGGCGGGTTTCGAGTTCGGTCTGACCATCGCGGAACCAACCGAGAGAGTGCGACATCCACTCGTCGTCGTTCCGGTCAGGATAATCCTCGTGCATATGCGCGCCGCGGCTTTCCGTACGGTTTGATGCCATACCGATGGTCAGGACAGCCTGGCCGATCATGTTATCGAGTTCGAGCGTCTCGATAAGGTCGGTGTTCCAGACCAGGCTGCGGTCGGTCACGCTGAGGTCCGCCATCCGCTGGTAGACGGCGTTGATCTTCGCCTTGCCCTCGTCAAGAATTTCGCTCGTGCGGAACACGGCGGCATTGGACTGCATGGTCTTCTGCATGGCGAGGCGAACCTCTGCGGTGGGTGAGCCGCCCTTGGCATTGCGGAAGCCGTCGAGGCGATCGAGCGCCTTATCGTCCGCGGACTTGTCGACGTTGCCGTGCTTCGTGCCGGGCTTCGTAATCTCGTGAACACGATGCGCCGCACCGCGACCGAAGACGACGAGGTCGATCAGGCTGTTCGAGCCGAGGCGATTGGCACCGTGTACGCTGACGCAGCCGGCCTCGCCAACCGCGAAGAGACCCGGGACGACGCTGTCCGGATCGCCGTCCTTCTTAGTGACGACCTCTCCGTGATAGTTCGTCGGAATGCCGCCCATATTGTAATGAACGGTCGGGGTGACGGGGATCGGTGCCTTGGTCACGTCAACGCCCGCGAAGATCTTCGCCGTCTCCGAAATACCCGGCAGACGCTCTGCGAGAATGTCCGGGTCGATATGATCGAGATGCAGGTTGATGTGATCGCCCTCCGACCCGACGCCGCGACCTTCGCGCATTTCCATAGCCATGGACCGCGAGACGACATCGCGGCTGGCGAGGTCCTTCGCACTCGGCGCATAGCGCTCCATGAAGCGCTCGCCCTCCGAGTTGGTGAGATAACCGCCCTCGCCGCGCGCACCCTCGGTGATCAGCACGCCCGCGCCGTAAACGCCGGTCGGATGGAACTGCACGAACTCCATGTCCTGCATCGGCAGGCCAGCGCGCAGCACCATGCCGCCGCCATCACCCGTGCAGGTATGTGCCGAGGTTGCGGAGAAATAAGCGCGGCCATAGCCGCCCGTCGCAAGGACGGTGTTATGAGCGCGGAAACGGTGGATGGCGCCGGTCTCCATCTCCATCGCAATGACGCCGCGGCAGGTGCCGTCGTCGTCCATGATCAGGTCGAGCGCGAAATATTCGATGAAGAAGTCCGTGTCGTATCGTAGCGACTGCTGGTACAGCGCATGCAGCATCGCATGACCGGTCCGGTCGGCGGCGGCACAAGTGCGCTGCGCGGCGGGCCCATCGCCCATATTCTGGGTCATGCCGCCAAACGCGCGCTGATAAATCTTGCCTTCCTCGGTCCGGCTGAACGGCACGCCGTAATGTTCGAGCTCGTAAACGGCAGCCGGCGCTTCCCGGCATAGATATTCAATGGCGTCCTGGTCACCGAGCCAGTCGGACCCCTTGACCGTGTCGTACATGTGCCAGGTCCAATGATCCGGCCCCATATTGCCGAGGCTGGCCGCGATGCCGCCCTGCGCCGCGACAGTGTGCGATCGTGTCGGGAACACCTTAGTGATGCAGGCCGTCTTCAGGCCCGACTCCGCTATGCCCATGGCGGCGCGAAGGCCCGACCCACCTGCGCCAACCACAATGGCGTCATAGGTGTGATCGGTAATCTGATAGGCTTCGGTCATAACGATAATCCTTACGCGGCGAACGCGATGGTCAGGATGGAAAAGATGGAAAGCGCGCCCGCGACCAGTGCGAAGGCGGAGCTGAGCAAGAGGAGCGTGATGCGTGTGCCGCCGCCGGTGTAATCCTCAATCACGACCTGCAGGCCGAGGCGGATGTGCCAGAATACGCTGATGCAAAGGAGAATGAGCGGCACGGCAACCAGCGGCTGGCCAATCCACTCGAGCATCGTGAAATGATCGAGGTTCGGCAGGGTGACCAGCGAAGCGACAAACCAGGTCATCAGGAGAAGGTTGCCAACGGCGGTCAGGCGATGCACCCACCAGTGATGCGCGCCCTCACCCGCGGATCCCAATCCGCGAACGCGGCCCAGCGCAGTTCCTCGTGTAACGGCCATGACGATTATCCCAGCAGGATGAACGCCCAGAGGGCGATCGTTGCGATGATAGAAAACATATAGGTCAGCGTTGCCGTCATGCGAGACGTTTGAACCTCGAAACCCGCCCCTGTATCCATGGCAAGGTGCCGCACACCGGAGGCCGCATGCTGGAACAGCGCCCAGGTCAGACCGATGCCCACGACGATACCGACAGGCCCGGTCGCGACGGCAAGGAAGGTGGCATAGGCCTCGGCACCCATGGCCGCCGACACGAGCCACCACGTGAACAGCAAGCCGCCTGCAATCGCCATGCCGTCACCCGTGATGCGGTGAACGATCGACGTGACGGTGTGCACCTGCCACTTCCAAATCGACAGATGCGGACTGAGTGGGCGCGGCTGTGCGCCGACCTGTGGCCGTAACGCCATGGTAATTCCCCTGACAAAATCTCTGGCGACCGTCTTTACGCCGACTACCCGTCATCGCAACCGACAAACAGACGCAGAAACATCTGCTTGGCGGCGAGGGTCACAGAAAGGTCACACCAAGATCACACGGGCGCCGAGGCGGCGGCCATCAGCCGAGTACGATGTGACGGGCGCGGCGGCGTTGTTTGAGGCGTCGCTCGGCCCGCTGAAAATGCCGGAGGTTGCGCACGCGCTCTGCCCGCTGAGCTATGTCCGGACGCGTCCGACTCCACCGCAATGGACCAGCGGCTTCCCCCTCCGAACTACTTCGCAACGCGGGCGATCATTCGCTGCCGCTGCATCTTTGGCGTCAGGGAGAGGCGCACGTCGTAGGACGCCTCAAGGATGCGCCAGTCGCTTGGCGCCAATTCGCTCGCCGAACGCTCGCCCTTGACGACTGAAAGGATGGACTTCTCCGGCGACGTTGCCGGCCACCCGATCCGCACGAGGCCGGTGAAGGCGGCAAGGTCTGCAATCTGCCCGAGGCTCAATCCGGCAATTTCGTCGCGGCCAAGAATGAGCGCGTAACTGTGGATATGCGTCCGCTCACCCTCTTCGATCCGCGAACTTCCATAGCGGGTCTGGACCACGCGCCCGCCGTCGAGCCGGAGGACATTTGCCGGGTCGGGCGTGCCGCTCCCCGAGAGCAACGCCGCGGGCGGAATGCTGAGCAATGGTTTCCCGTCGAAGCCCGCCGCCTCCAGGCGGTGCCACCAAATCATACCATGGTCGCCGGACCTGAAC
>JBAUIQ010000176.1:0-2283 GCA_049683075.1 Pacificimonas sp. | reverse complement strand
ATCCCCAACATGGCAAGGCCGACCGGCCCGAGGATCGCTGCCGTCGCGGTGGCGCCGGCGAAACTCGCGGCCAGGGCGCCAACACCGACCGCACCCGACGCGGTAAAGAATGCACCCCGTGCGATTTCGAGATTTCCCAGACTGGTTTTGCCGTCCGATCTGTCACTAACTCCCTGATTGATGTCGGCGATCCCGAATCCAATCGAGGCAGCCTCGCCCAGAACACCAAGATACTTGAGCGTCGAAGCAGCCTTCGATGACTTATACCAGGCCGTCTTGGCGATTTGCGCCTCGACGAGTTCCGGTGCGGCGACCTCGCCCAGCTCTTCGTAGAGCTGCACGTTGCCGGGAACGAGCTCGGATCCGCCCTCAGATGCCACCCCTGCCGCGAACGCTTCGGGATCCTCCAGGATCGCGTCGATCTCCGACAGGGTGTAACGCGAGTCGTTCGCCAGTTGCTGTCTCGTCACGCCCCGCGTTTCCGCATAGAGGTTCCGGGCGTCGACCGCACGACCCTTGGCGACTTCCCTGGCCGCCCTCGCTTCCATAACGCTCTCGCGCGCCGCCACTTCCTGCGCGGTCGGCTCCAACGGATCGGCGGGGTTCACGACACCTTCCAAGTTCCGTAGCCGTGCTTCTTTGAAGGCGAGACTGACCGAGGCCTCCCGATATCCCGCGAATGCGGTTTCGAAAACGGCCTTCTGTTCGAGAGCGTTGCTTGCGGCACCGAGGTTCGCGGTCGTCTTTTCGATGTTCTCCGGCAAGGTCTTGAGAAAACCCTCGGCGAAGGAGGACAGCCCCCCCGCGGTCCCCAGAATCGTGCTGGCAACCGTCAGCCGTTCGTTGGGAGTGAGCTCCTTCTTGCCGGCCAGTGCAGGAATGGTAAGTCCTGCACCTATGACTGACATCACGGCCCCGATCCCACCCAGACGCGCCTCCCATTTGGACAATCGGGCGGCCGTATCGAAACTGTTGATGATTGACGGGTCGACCCTGAACTTGACCAGCGCCTCGTTGAACGCTTTCGGATAACTGGTCTTGCTGCTTCCGAACCGCGACTGATGGGCAGAGGCGAGGACGGCAAATGCCTGAGGCGTCTTCTTGGAGAAATACGTCTTGATGGCCGTAGTCGCCGTCTTGCCCGCGCTCGTCGTCAGCTTGGATGCAGTTAGCCACGTCGAAAACGTGTCCGTCGCGCTCTTTTGCATTTCGTCCTTCGTCGTCGTCTCCTCGGCATTCGGCTCCTCGCCCGCACGCTGCTTGCGGTAGTACTCGGACGTGACCGCCAGACGACGAGACGTTATGTCGTCCGAGGTTATGCCGTCGAACACCCCCTCAGCGTACGACCGGAAGAAGTCGAGTGAGGCACCTTGGTCGATCATCTGGAGCTTTCGCGTAGCATCCGCGATGAACTTCTGTCGCCCGCCTTCCGACATCGAAAGTACGGCCGTACGCACCTCCTTCGACGTCAATTTTTCGACCGCCTCGTCGGCCATGCCTTTGCCGGTCCTGTCCCACGCACTCGACGTCGCATAGGCCTCGGCCTCTTCCTGCAGTTGCAGGACGTCCTCCGAGCCGGAGTAATACTGGATATCGGCGTTCAGGGCTTTCGTATCCACCGTGCCGGAATACTCCCCCGAGTTTACGAGGTTTCGCGCGACCAGAAGGTTGTAAAATGTCTTTGCGTTACTTCCCTCATTGGCTGTCCTGAGATTGAACATGAACGTGTCTTGCGCGAATGTCTCGATCTGCTTCTCTTCGGCGTCGGTCGGTATCTCGGCGACGTCCTCCGGTTTGAGGTCGGTCGGAAGCCCCCCGAGACTGAATTCCGGAAAGTCGGGGTTTATCTCGTCCAGCTTCTGCGACAATCCGGCCTGGACGGGACCGAACGTGTTTTCTGTCCCAGGCTTGACGCTGGTGATGACGACATCGTCGTAGTCGCTGTTATCGGTATACTCGAAATAGGTCCTCTGTCCGTTGGGCGCCCTGTCGACGATCGCATTCTCGGGATCGGTACTGAAATATTTTTCTCCCGTCTCGGTATTGTCGACGCGGAAGATCTCCTTTCCGGGCTCACCGTAATCCTCTCGCCATCCCGGCAGCTCGGTCACGTTGGCGCTGGCGGCGTCGCGTCCCTGGTTTGGCTTGCTGAATAGCTCTACCCATTGCCGTGTATACTGATTCCAGACCGAAACTTGGGCACGGTCGGGCGTGCTGAACTCCGCGCTCCAGCCACCGTCGTCTGGCGTCCGCAGCGCATTCCTGCGGTCGATACCGTCAGAG
>JBAUIQ010000175.1:0-7313 GCA_049683075.1 Pacificimonas sp. | reverse complement strand
AAGCTGCAGGCGGTGCGCGGCGCGGCGGACTGGTACCATCCGGGTCGCTCGGCCAAGCTACAACTTGGCCCGAAGGCCGTGCTCGCGGAATTCGGCGAACTGCATCCGCGCGTCGCGAAGCAATTCGGGCTGAAGGGCCGTGTCGCGGTCGCCGAAATTCATCTCGACGCGCTGCCGAAATCGAAGGCGAAGCGGGCGCGTCCGCCCTATGCGCCATCGGCGCTGCAGCCGGTAACACGCGACTTTGCTTTCCTCATTGATGCCGATGTCGCGGCGGCGGACCTGACCCGCGCCTGTGCCTCGGCGGATAAGAAGATCATAACCGGTGTCCGGCTGTTCGACCGCTTCGAGGGCGAGGGCGTACCTGACGGCAAGGTCTCTGTTGCCCTTCGCGCCGTCCTGCAGCCGCAGGTCGCGAGCTTTACGGATGACGAGATCGCCGCCGTATCGGCGAAGATCGTCGCGGCGGCGGAGAAGGCGGTCGGTGCCGAGCTGCGCGGTTGAGGACTAGGCTGCGGGTTTTACGGCGACGCCCTGGACAACGGGGAACAGGGCACTGAACGGAAGAGCGTCCTCCCGTTCCTGCCGCAGGTCCGGAAGCTCAAAGCCCGCCGCGCGGATCATCGACTGGCTGTCACGATCGAGATTGCAGCCGACGCCGATGACGCGCTGAAGCGGGTTCAGGCGGCTCTGCCAGCGGGCGATGTTCGGGTCTTCGCTCAACACATGTTCGATGAAGTGGAAGCGCCCGCCGGGTTTCAGGACGCGCCGTATCTCCGCGAGGACCTGCGTCGGATCATCGACCGAACAAAGCGTCAGGCTGCAGGTGACGTGATCCATGCTCTCATCCTCGACCGGCAGGCTTTCACCGGCAAGCGGCAGCAGACGGATCGGAACTGCCGCGGCCTCGATCCGCGCCTTCGCCGTTTCGTTCATACCTTCGGACGGCTCGACGGCGGTCAGCCGGGTCACTGCGGACGGATAGTGACGAGCGGACAGACCCGTCCCAAAGCCAATCTCGAGGACGTCGCCAGAGACGCTCGACAACATCGAGCGGCGTCGCTCCTGTAATGTTTCGGCGCGCATGGCCTTGTCGCAAAGCTTTGGGAACAGCCATTCAGAATAAAGCCCCATGAAACCTCTTCCCTTTGCCGCTTGTTTCTAGGATGATAGCGACGTCTATGGTGTCTTGCCGTAGCCGCCGTAGTGACAGTTTTTCAGTAAGGGGAAATTTAGATGACCACCATGACCAAGGGTTTTGCCGCCGCCGTAATCGCCGCCGGTCTTAGCCTTTCCGCCTGCTCTGAGAGCACGGAAAACGAGATGGAAGCCGACATGGAGGCCGCCGAGGCCGACGCCGAGATGGCCGGCCAGGCCGCCATCGACGACATGGAAGCCGGCATGGACGAAATGGGCGCCGAGCTCGACGCCATGGGCGACGAGATGGGTGCCGAGTTCGACGAGATGGGCAACGAGATGGATGCCGCCGCGAACGACGCCGCCATGGAAGTCGACGGCGAAATGGACGAAATGGAAGCCGATCTCGAAGACGAGATGTAAGCTATCAGCTTTCGACCGATTGACGGGCCGCTCTCCGAGAGGTGGGCGGCCCGTTTCTTATTCGGACCTGTTCGGACAGGCATCGTCGCGCAGTGACTTCAGGCCAACGATATAGCTGATCACCGCGCCCGCCAGATTGGCGATCAGTTCGGCGGCGAAGATGCCGGTTTCCGCGGCGACGCGAGACCCGATCCAGGCGGCAGGGACCATGATGGCGAGGACGCGGATCGCGCTGACGGTCATTGCCGTGGTCGCTCTGTCGACGGCATTCAGAGCGCCATTGGTGACGATGACGACGCCATAGCCCGCAAAGCCCCAGGCTGCGATCTTCAGATAGTCGCCGATCTCCTGAATAACGGCATCGTCGTCGCTGAACAGGCCCGCCGCCTGTTCCCGGAATGTTACCAAGAGCGCGGCGATGACGAGGCCGTAGCCGACCGAGAAGAGCGAGGATTCGTGGAGAGCGAGGCGGGACCGGTCGGGCTGTCCGGCGCCCCAATTCTGGCCGACGATCGCACCGATGGCGGATGACAGGGCGAGAAGCGGGACGACGGCGAAGCTCTGGAGACGGCCTGCCACCCCGAACGCCGCCACCGCCGCATCGCCGAACCCGGCGAGAAAGGCGGTAAGGACGCTGAGGCCGATAGGGTTGATGGCATTGGAAAGCGCCGCCGGACCTCCGACTTTGGCCAGCGCCTTCGCCCCGCTCGCCATATCGCTGTCGCCGAGGTGCGACCAAGCGAGGCCGAGCGGGCTGCGGGCCGAAAGCCATAGGCCAACGATGGCGGCGAGGATGAAGGAAATGGCGCTGGCATAGGCCGCCCCGGCAATGCCGAAAGCGGGCGTCGGTCCCCACCCGGCGATCAGGATGGGATCGAGGATCCAGTTCGCCGCGGCCATGGTGCCAAGGATGATCGCCGATTTCCCGGCCAGCCCCTGCGCCCTCAACGTGCCGTTGGCGCCCATCGAGGCGAGGAGGAACGGGAAGCCGAGGGCGTAGGGCTTCATATAGGCATCGACGAGCGGCTTCAGCGTCTCGGACACCCCCATAAGTCGAAAGAGCGGACTCTGTCCGAAGTAGAGGAGCGCCCCGGCGGCAACGCCGCAGGCGGCGGCGAAGACGAAGCCTTGAACTGCCCGGCACTTGGCCAGCGTCCGGTCGCCGGACCCGAGCGCCCTCGACACGACGCTGTTGATGCCGACGAGAACCCCGACGCCGAGACTGGTGAGCGCCAGCGTTACCGGGAAGACGAAGCTGATCGCCGCCAGAGGATCGGGGCCAAGATTGCCGACGAAATAGGCATCGACGATACCGACCGAGGTGATCGAGGCGATGCCGAGGAGCATCGGCGCGCTCTGTTCCCAGAGATGGCGGCGGATGGAGCCGCGCGTCAGTTTCGCGTCGTCGGGGGAGGTGGCCATTTGAGCGCCGCTTAACCCAAATCAGCGCCGCCGCTACCCCGGGGGCAAGATTCAGCCCTGCGTTCGCGCTCGCGCCTGCACCGCCGCGCGGCGCGCCTCGATCTCCTCCGCGCTGACACTGGCATTTTCCGCGCCGTTTCTCTGTTCGATCTCAAGGCCCTCGGCGAAGGTCGCGGCATAGCCCTCGTCGATGGTCTTCAGATAGCCGGTCAGCATATGCGGCTCGACGGACAGCATGTCCCCGGCCAGTTGGCGGCAGGTGGGGAGGAGGTCGGCGGCAGGCACGACGCGATTGACGAGGCCCCAGCGTTCGGCCTGCTCCGCGCCGATGAAGTTGCCGGTCAGGGACAGTTCCTTGGCGCGGCTGATCCCGATCATGCGCGACAGTTTCTGCGACAGGCCCCAGCCGGGCGAGATGCCGACGCGGGCGTGGGTGTCGGCAAAGCGGGCGTTTTCCGACGCGATCAGCACGTCGGCGGCCAGCGCCACCTCGAACCCGCCGGTGATCGCGACGCCGTTGATCGCGCCGATGATCGGCCCGGAAAATGCGTTCAACGAGGTGACCGGGTCCATGACCTCGACCGCGTCCCCGACCGAGGCCTCACCCGACCCCAATTCTTTCAGGTCCAGCCCCGCCGTAAACGCCCTCTCCCCCGCACCCGTCAGGATCAGCACGCGCACATCCGGGTCCGCTTCCAACGCATCCACGGCGTCGGCGAGCTCGGCCCGCAGCGCTTTCGACAAGGCATTCATTGCCTCGGGCCGGTTCAGCGTAACGACGGCATAGCCGCTGTCGTGTTTTTCGATTTCGATCAGCGGCATGGGCGGCCTTTCTTGTTTGGGATCATGGGGTTGCGAACACGGCGCTTCGGAGGGTGGAAAATACGAAGGTCACAGGGATTTGACAGTCATTTGACACAAATGTCGTGTTTGCGGCGCGTGGACCGGACCCGAAAGTCGCAAAGATCACAGGTGGTTTGTAGGTTGCATGTAGGTTGCACCTACGCGTGCGGACGTTTGTGGTGGGAAGGGACGGCGGCATGGCGGGGATGATACGCCATTTCCCCCACTGTAGGAAAAGTAAATCAACAGGGCTGAGGCGGTTGCGGGAGATGATTTGGCTCGGCAAACGGCGTCGGGCGAGACGGGGATGCTGCGAATGACGCCGGACGAGTTCATCGACAAATGGGCGCATTGCGGCGGCAACGAACGGGCAAATTACGCCCAGTTCCTGAACGATCTGATCGGTGTCCTTGGCCTCGCGGATACGCCGGGGGCGGCGCAGGCCGACGGCACGCTGGGCGATTATCAGTTCGAAGGGCCGGTGGCGGGCGGTTCGGCAAAGGGTAACAAAGGCTTTATCGACCTCTACAAGCGCGGCCACTTCGTGCTGGAAGCGAAGCAATCGCAGCTGACGGTGGAACAGGCAGCGCAGCCGGACCTTCTCGAGCCCGATGCGAACGCCCCCCGGACGGCGGCGGGCGCCACCTATGACAGGCTGATGAACGAGGCCTACGCACAGGCAAAACGCTACGCCGTGAATCTGCCCTCCGATCATCCGTGGCCGTCATTCATTATCGTGCTGGACGTCGGACGGGCGTTCGAAATCTACTTCGATTTCGCCGGGAACGGGCGTGGTTATCGCTACTTCCCGGACCGCAAGTCATATCGTATCGCCATCGAAGACCTGCGTGACGCCGAAACACGCAAGCGGCTGACGGCGATCTGGACCGATCCGAGGTCCATCGACCCGCGCCTTGTAACGGTCGAAGCGACGCGAAAGGTGGCGCGTGAACTGGCGCGGGTCAGTCAGCGCCTGGAAGAGGAACAGGGGTTTGCGAAGGGCGATGCGGTGCAGCGCAGCGTCGGGATCGAGGAAACGAGCCTGTTCCTGATGCGGATTTTATTCTGCATGTTCGCCGAAGATATCGGCCTGCTGCCGAAGGGTAGTTTTACGGCATTCTTGGAACGTACGCGGACGGATGACGAGCAATTCAAGCGCGGGCTTCTCGATCTGTGGGACAATATGGGGCGGGCAAATTTGTCCGAGCGCTGGACCTTCGCGCTGAACGAGCAGGTTCGGTACTTCAACGGCAGTCTGTTCTCGGAGCCGCAGTATTTCCGCATCGTTCAGGAGCTTCGCGGGAACCTGATCCTTGCCGCGAAACAGTCATGGACGAACGTCGAGCCGGCGATTTTCGGGACACTGCTCGAACAGGCACTGACGCCGGAACAGCGGTCGAAGCTCGGCGCGCATTATACGCCGCGCGCCTATGTCGAGATGATCGTGCACTGGACGATCATGGACGTGCTGACGCCCGAATGGGAAGCGGTTCAGGCGGAGATCGAACCGATCGGGGCAAGGGAGAGGCTCGGCAAGCTGAGGGCGTTTCACGATCGGCTCGCGGCGGTGCGGGTGCTCGACCCGGCATGCGGCACGGGCAATTTTCTCTATGTCGCCATGGAGGCGCTGCTGGCGTTGGAAGCGAAGGTCATCGAGACTATCGAGGCCTTGGGCGGCGCGGCGCGCAGCCGCATCGGTCCGGCACAGTTTTACGGCCTTGAGAAGAATCCGCGCGCGGCGAAGATCGCGGAACTCGTGCTGTGGATTGGCTGGCTGCGCTGGCAGCATGGCAACGACCCGGACAGCATCGAGGAGCCGGTGCTGGGCCAGAAGGCAAATATCAACTTCGGGCAGCCCGGTGGCTATGATGCCGTGTTGGCGCAGGACGAGACGGGCGCGCCCGACCTCGAAAACCCGCGGCAGCCGGACTGGCCGGAAGCGGAGTTTATCGTCGGCAATCCCCCGTTTATCGGCGGCAAGGATATCCGCGCCGAGCTGGGCGGCGACTATGCCGAGGCGCTGTGGGCTGGAAACCCAAACGTGCCAAAGTCGGCAGATTTCGTGATGCAATGGTGGGATCGCGCGGCCGACCTCCTGCGCGGTCCGGGCAGTCCGCTCTGCCGCTTCGGCTTCGTCACCACGAACAGCGTGACGCAGGAGTTCAGCCGACGGGTAATCGCCCAGCATCTGACGGCAGAAACGCCGCTCGCGCTAGTCATGGCCTGCGCCGACCACCCTTGGACTAAGGCGACGAAGGACGCCGCCGCCGTGCGGATCGCGATGACGGTGGCGGAAAGAGGCGAGCGCGACGGAACGCTGCTGGAAGTCGAACACGAAGGCGCGCTCGATACCGACAAACCGGACGTCGATCTTGCGGAGGCTATGGGAGCCGTATCCTCTCGGCTTTCCCTTGGTGCCGATCCCTCAAGTGCAGCTCGTTTGAAGTCCAATTTTGGGCTCGCAAGTCGCGGCGTTCAGCTGATCGGTTCAGGGTTCATCGTCACACCCAGCGAGGCTGAACAGCTGGGGCTTCAAACGCGCGAAGGCCTTGCCGACCATATCCGGCCCTATCGCAACGGACGTGACCTGCTGCAGCGGTCTCGAGGCGTGATGGTCATTGACCTCTTTGGCCTGTCGGACAGGGAGGTGAGACAGCGGTTCCCCGAAGTCTATCAGCATCTTATCGCACACGTGAAGCCAGACCGCGACAAGAACCGCCGAAAGACCTACCGCGAGAATTGGTGGATTCACGGCGAGCCTAGGGGTGACCTTCGTCCCGCTCTTGAGAATCTGAGTCGCTACATCGTTACGGTCGAAACTGCCAAGCATCGCATTTTTCAGTTTCTTCCGATTGAAATTCTACCAGACAACAAGCTGACCTGCCTCGCAACCGAGGATGCCATGCATTTGGGTGTGTTGTCTTCGAGAGTTCACCAGGCGTGGTATCTCGCCAACGCCGGCATGATCGGCATGTATCAGGAAAAGGCTGTTTGGGTAAAAGCAACCTGCTGGGAACCGTTTCCGTTCCCCGACGCTACACCCGATCAGCGCCAGGAAATTGGCGACTTAGCCGAAGAGCTAGACGCGACGCGCCGACAGGTGCTGGATGAACCTGTCGACCTTCTCGGCAAGCCGTCGAATTTTACGATGACGGAAATCTACAACTGGCGCGAGCGGATCGCAGCGGGTGAGGAATTGACCGGGGCCGACCATGAGCGGGCGACGGCGGCGCGGGCGTGGATCATCGACGATTTGCACAAGAAGATCGATGCCGCCGTGGCGCGGGCCTATGGCTGGGAGACGGGCCTTGCGCCTGCCGAGATCGTCGCGCGGCTTGTTGCGCTGAATGCGGAACGCGCCGCCGAGGAAGCCGAGGGCAAGGTTCGGTGGCTGCGTCCGGATTATCAGATTCCGCGCTTTGGCGAATAATTCTGGTCTCGGCGTGATCGACTATTGCAGGGACATGGGACCGGCGGCGGACTGGGAG
>JBAUIQ010000174.1:0-7638 GCA_049683075.1 Pacificimonas sp. | reverse complement strand
CTCGCCATTCGCGCGGCATCGCAGGCGCGAAAGGGCAGGGCGCTGATCGGCGACGATCGCCTGCTCGCGCGATTCCGCGAGAAATTGCCATATCGCCTGACAGGCGCGCAAGAACGGAGCATCGCGGAAATCATTGGCGACCTGACACAAGAGGCCCCGATGCTCCGCCTGCTGCAGGGCGACGTCGGCAGCGGCAAAACCGCAGTCGCGCTCGCCGCCATGTTGCGCGCCGTCGAGGCGGGCGCGCAGGCCGCCATGCTGGCCCCGACCGAGCTCCTCGCACGCCAGCATCATGTTAGCCTGACCGAAATGCTCGTCGGCCTCGACGTGCGTGTCGCCATCCTGACGGGCCGTGAAAAGGGGGCCGCGCGGCAAGCGATCTACGCAGAACTTGCGGGCGGTCAGATCGACATCCTTGTCGGCACGCACGCCATTTTCCAGGAGGCGGTGACCTACAAAGACCTTGGGTTCGTCGTCATCGACGAGCAGCACCGCTTTGGCGTCAACCAGCGTATGGCGCTCACTGATAAGGCGAAGCTGCCGCCGCACCTCCTTGTTATGACGGCAACACCCATTCCCCGCACACTCACTCTGACCCAGTTTGGCGAGATGGA
The DNA here is from genome assembly GCA_049683075.1 of Pacificimonas sp. Lineage (GTDB taxonomy): Bacteria > Pseudomonadota > Alphaproteobacteria > Sphingomonadales > Sphingomonadaceae > Pacificimonas. The sequence goes on along the minus strand of JBAUIQ010000174.1, from coordinate 7,024 downwards.
CGAATCACGCCTCGACCAGATGCCGCCGGGCCGCGAGCCGGTGGAAACGCGCGTCATCAGCCAGGAGCGGCTTGATGATGTCGTCGACAGCGTCGGCCGCCTCCTCGAAACCGAAGGTCGTGCCTACTGGGTCTGTCCACTTGTCGGTGAAAGTGACGTCATCGGGGAACTCGCCGCCGCCGAAACCCGCTTCGCGCAGCTCAAATCCCGCTTCGGTGCGGACGCCGTCGGTATGGTTCACGGGCAGATGCCCGGTCCCGACAAGGACGCCGTCATGGCGTCGTTCGCAGCCGGCAACGTCAAACTCCTCGTCTCAACGACTGTGATCGAGGTCGGCGTCAACGTCCCCGAGGCGACGTTGATGGTCATCGAACAGGCCGAACGCTTCGGCCTTGCCCAGTTGCATCAGCTGCGTGGCCGGGTCGGGCGCGGCGGCGGCCGTTCGGTCTGCCTCCTCCTCCGCGCGCCCGAGATCAGCGAGACCGCCCGCGAACGCCTGACGCTGATACGCGGCACGAATGACGGCTTCGAAATTGCTGAAAAAGATCTCGTATTGCGCGGCGGCGGCGAACTCCTTGGCACCCGCCAGTCCGGCGAGGGCAGCTACCGCGTCGCCAGCGGCGACGACATCATGCGCCTTGCCGATCCTGCCCGCGCCGACGCGCGGCTCTTCCTCGAACATGAAGGCGGCTTCGCAAAAAGCCCCCGCGCCGAGGCGATGCGGGAGCTTCTCTACCTATTCGAACGCGACGCTGCCGTTCCGCTTCTGCGTGCAGGGTGACCCGTTGGGCGGGATGCAATCCCATCGTCCGATAGCGACGGTCTGCTCTTACTGCGAAGCCCTGCGGCGGAATTTCATCCCGCCCTACGCACCACGCCGTGCCGCTTCTTGCCAGCGGACACCCGTGTCTCGTCGCCCTCGCCAACCAGCGCGCCATCATCCGTCACCGCACTGCCATCGACACGCGCGCCGCCGCCCTTGATCAGTCGCCGTGCCTCACCCTTCGACTTTGCAAAACCGAGCCCGACCAATGCATCGACGATCGTCACCGGTGCGGACACGTCAAAGCTGGGCAAATCACCGCCCGCACCGCCCGCGAACGTTTCTTTCGCGGTATGACTCGCCGCCCGTGCCGCTTCGTCACCGCGGCAGAGCGCCGTCGCCTCGTTCGCCAGCACCTCCTTCGCGTGGTTGATTTCCGCGCCGCCGAGCGCCTCGAGCCGCGAAATCTCATCCAGCGGCAAATCGGTGAACAGGCGCAGGAACCGCCCGACATCCGCGTCCGCCGTGTTCCGCCAGAATTGCCAGTAATCATATGACGGCAACTGCTGTTCATTCAGCCACACCGCCCCGGCGGCAGTCTTGCCCATCTTCTTGCCGTCCGCCGTCGTGATCAGCGGTGTCGTCAGACCGTAGGCTTGCCCGCCCTCCACGCGCCGCACCAGCTCCATGCCGTTGACGATATTCCCCCACTGATCGCTCCCGCCGAGCTGAAGTATGCAGTCGTCACGCCGATACAGCTCAAGAAAGTCGTATCCCTGCAAAATCATGTAGTTGAATTCAAGAAATGTCAGCGGCTGTTCGCGTTCCAGCCTCAGCCGGACGCTGTCGAACGTCATCATGCGATTGATTGTGAAATGCTTGCCGATGTCGCGCAGGAACGGAATGTAATCGAGCTGGGACAGCCAATCGTCATTGTTGACCATGATGGCATCTGTCGGCCCGTCGCCGAAGTCGATGAAGCGTTCAAAGACTGTGCGGATTGACGCGATGTTCGTATCGATGTCCGCGTCCGACAACATCTGGCGGCTCTCGTCCTTGCCAGTCGGATCGCCGACCTTCGTCGTCCCGCCGCCCATTAACGTAATGGGGCGATGTCCCGCCTGCTGCATTCGGCGCAGCATCATGATCTGTACGAGGCTGCCAATGTGGAGGCTCGGCGCGGTCGCATCGAAGCCGATATAGCCCGTCAGCATCTTCTCGGCGGCGCGCGCATCGAGGCCTTCGGCGTCGGTCACCTGATGGATGTAGCCGCGCGTTTCGAGGAGGTTTAGGAGATCGGATAAGTATTCGGTCATGGCGCCCGCGCGCCTAGCAGGGAGCGCCCACATCGAGAAACCCCTCTATCGCGCCATCGGCCTGATGTCCGGCACCTCGATGGACGGCATCGACGCCGCGCTCGTTGAAACGGACGGCGAAGCGCATGTCGAACCGCTGGCCTTTACCAGCATCGAACATGACGACGATACGCGCGCTGCGATCCGCAGGGCGATCGAGACGGCCTTGACCGAGGACAAGCCGCGATCCGCCGAACTCTACGACGACCTCGCCCGCCGCCTGACGCTCGCCCATGCCGAAGTCGTGAAGACACTCGGCGAACCCGCTGATATCATTGGCTTCCACGGCCACACCATCGCCCATCGTCCCGAGCGTGGCTGGACCTGGCAACTCGGCGACGGCGCACTCCTTGCGCAGCTGACCGGCATCGACGTCGTTGATGATCTGAGAAGTGCAGATGTGGCCGCAGGCGGGCAGGGCGCGCCGTTGCTCCCTGCCTATCACCGCGCCCGTGCCGCGACGCTCGCCCGGCCCCTCGGCGTCCTCAACCTCGGCGGCGTCGGCAACCTTACCTGGCTCGGCGAAGATGGCACCGTCCTCGCCTTCGATACGGGTCCCGGCAACGCCCTTATCGACGACTGGATGCGGGAAACGCGCGGTCAGCCCTGCGATCGCGACGGCACCCTTGCCGCGCGCGGCGTCGTGCACCACGACGTTCTCACGAACATGCTCGACCTCGACTGGTTCGACGCACCGCCGCCTAAATCTCTGGACCGGCAAGATTTCGCAATTGAGCCCGCGCGCGGACTATCTCCCGAGGACGGCGCGGCAACACTGACAGCGTTCACGGCCGAGACGGTAAAACTCGGGCTGCCTCATGTCCCGCAGCGGCCGATAAAATTACTCGTTACGGGCGGCGGACGCCTCAACCCGACCCTGATGCAGATGATCGCCGAGCGCACCGGCATTACAACGAGCCCTGTCGAAGATATCGGCTGGAATGGCGACGCTCTCGAAGCTGAAGGCTTCGCATGGTTCGCCGTCCGCCATCTGCGCGGCCTGCCGACCAGCTTCCCGGAAATCAGCGGCCCGCGTGAACCGGTCGTCGGCGGGCGGTTGTCGAAGGCTTAGCGCGAGAGATCCGTGGCCAGGCGCATATCGACATAATTGTCGATCACCGCCATCAGCTCGTCACGCTTGCCCTGAAAGAAGTGGTCCGCACCTTCCATCTCATGATGGGTGATGGTGATGTGCTTCTGCGTCTTCAGCTTATCGACCAGCTTCTGGACGCCCGACGTCGTGACAACCTCGTCCTTCTTGCCATTCACGATAATGCCGGAGGATGGGCAGGGAGCCAGAAAGCCGAAATCGTAGAGATTCGCGGGCGGCGCGACAGAAATAAAGCCGCGGATTTCGGGACGCCGCATCAGGAGCTGCATGCCGATCCACGCGCCGAAGGCGAAACCACCGACCCAGGTGAACGGCGCCTCCGGGTTGAACTGCTGCACCCAGTCGAGCGCGCTCGCCGCGTCGGACAATTCGCCAATGCCGTTATCGAACTCCGCCTGGCTGCGCCCCACACCGCGAAAATTGAACCGCAGCGTCGCGAAACCGCGGCGCACGAAGCTGTTGTACATGGCCAGCGTCATCGCCTCGTTCATCGTGCCCGGATGCGGGTGGAGGATGATGGCGACCGGAACGCGGGGTGCGCGGCCGGGCGTGTAACGACCTTCGAGACGGCCCTCGGGGCCGGGAATGATGACTTCGGGCATGGGGACAAATTGCTTTCGGATGTCGGGGTCGCGCGAAGCGCTGTTGCGCGCCTATATAAGAAGGGACCCGATAACCTCAACGGACCTCTGACGCCGCTATCATGCCCCAGCGCATCTATCTCGACTGGAACGCCACCGCACCGATGCGCCCTGAAGCACGCACGGCAATAACGGATGCCATGGTGGACTGGGCGAATCCGTCGTCGATCCATGCCGATGGTCGCGCGGCGAAGGCGATGCTGGAGGGCGCACGAGAAGACGTTGCCGCCGCCCTCGGATGCCGCGCCCGCGACGTCGTTTTTACCAGCGGTGGGACCGAAGCGCTCACCCTTGGCCTACACGGAACGATGTTCGAGCGCCGGTTCGTTTCGGCCATCGAACATGACGCGGTCCTGGCGAGCGTTCCGGAGGCTCGGCGTCTCCCCGTCACACAAGATGGAATCGTCGATCTCGATACACTCCGCGATGCCGTCGCTGGCGAGCCCGCCCTCGTCGCCGTCATGCACGCGAACAACGAAACGGGCGCGATTCAGCCGATTGAGGACATCGCGGAGATCGTCGCCGATGCAGACGGATTTCTCCTCGTCGACGCCGTCCAGACCGTCGGCAAGCTGGCGTTACCCAGCGCGGACATGGTCACAATGTCCGGCCATAAAGTTGGCGGCCCGCCCGGCATCGGCGCAATGATTGTGCGCGACAGGAGCCGACTGAACGCCGTCCAGAAGGGCGGCGGCCAAGAGCGCGGCCTGCGCGGCGGAACCGAAAATATCCCGGCTGCCGTAGGCCTCGCGGCGGCTCTGAAGGCCGCACAGAACGATTGGCTGACCGAGGCAAGACGGCGGCACAACCGACTGGAAGAAATGGTGAAAGAGGCTCGCGGCGAGGTTTTCGCCGAGGGCATCGACCGGCTCCCTAACACAAGTTTGATCCGCCTTCCCGGCGCGCCCGCGTCGACGCAGCTCATGCAGTTCGATCTCGCCGGATTCTCCGTTTCAAGCGGCGCTGCCTGTTCGTCAGGGAAGGTCGGCGCGGGCCATGTCCTCGCCGCAATGGGTGTTCCCGCATCGATGGCCGGTGAAGCCATCCGTGTCAGCACGGGCTGGAGCACCACGGACGAAGATGTCGATGCGTTCGCCGACGCCTGGCTGGACCTGGCAGAGCGCAAGCGCGCCGCATGAGCATCTATCTCGACTATCAGGCAACCACGCCTCTCGACCCCGCTATCCTGGATGCCATGCGCCCCTATTGGGAACGCGACTTCGGCAATCCGCACAGCAGTCATCGGCATGGCTGGCAAGCGAGCGCCGCCTTAGACCTTGCGCGCAAAAGCGTCACGCAAATCGTTGGTACAAAACCGGATTGGTGTATCTTTACTTCTGGCGCAACAGAGGCAAACAATCTCGCCCTCAAGGGCGTGATGCAGGCTGCCCCGCTGGAGAGAAACCGACTCATCACAATCGCCACGGAACATAGCTGCGTTCTCGAATCTGCCCGCTGGCTCGAAGGGCAGAGATTTGCGCTGACCATCCTTCCGGTCGATCGCGAAGGTCTTATCGATCTTCAGGATCTTGAAGACGCCCTTGGGCCAGATGTCGCGCTTGTCTCCGTCATGGCCATCAACAACGAGATCGGCGTCAGGCAGCCGCTCGCCGAAATCGGAAAGCGCGCGCGCGCCGCTGGCGCACTGTTCCACACCGACGCGGCCCAGGCCTTTGGAAAAATTTTCCTGGATGCGGAGGCAATGTCGATCGACCTCCTGAGTATCAGCGGCCACAAGATTTACGGACCCAAAGCTATTGGCGCGCTGCTCGTGCGCCCCGGCACGGCAATCGCCCCGCAAATGCACGGCGGCGGGCAGGAGGGTGAAGGTCTTCGTTCCGGGACACTCGCCCCGGCGCTGATCGCAGGCCTCCGCGCCGCTGCCGAAATCGCGGCCGACCGAATGGAAGAAAACGCCGCCCACGCCGAAACCTTATGGACGTTAATGCGCGACCGACTGCCGCCGCATATCGTCAACGGCAGCATCCGACACCGCTGGAAGGGAAATCTCAACATCGCTTTCGAAGACATTGATGGAACAAGGCTTCTCGCCGATCTTCGCCGCGTTTCCTTGTCGTCCGGTGCCGCATGCGCCAGCGCTGCGGGCCGCCAGAGTCACGTCCTGGAGGCGATCGGTCTTGCCCCGAAATTGGCTGCGGCCAGCCTTCGTATGGGTTGGGGCCGGGGAACAACCGAAGATGAAATCGTCGCCGTCGCCGACATGATCGGTGAGGCCATCGCCAACCAGCGCCGCATGGCCGCATGACGCTCGTCCGCTTCCTGACGGCCAGTGGCGACCTCGACGCTGAAGTCCACGCCGAGACGGGCGACGTCCTCCTGAAAGTGGCGCAGAATGCCGGGCAACCGCTCGAGGGTACTTGCGAGGGCCAGATGGCCTGCTCCACATGCCACGTTCTGATGACCGCGCACGCGGGCACCGCGCCACCGCCACCCACTGAAGAAGAGGAAGACATGCTCGACTTCGCCTGGGGCGCGACCCGCCAGTCGCGTCTGGCGTGTCAGCTGATCGCCACTGACGATCTGCAAATGATCGAGTTGCGCTTGCCGGGCGATAGTGTCGATATGAGCCGATAAGGCGACTTGTCGAAACGAGCCTGCCGACGTAGATCCCGCCGCAATGAACAAAATCGGAACATTATGGGTCGTCGGCGGCGGGAATATGGGCGGCGCGCTGCTGTCGCGCTGGGCCGAAGCAGCATCCGCCGAAACCATTGTCGTGATCGACCCGGCCGACATCACTGTCCCGGACGGTGCCCATCATGTCCGTGACGTCATGACGGCTGGACCTGCGCCTGACGTCGTTGTTCTCGCCGTCAAACCGCATCACGTGGAACAGGTTTGCCCGCCGCTAGCATCCTTCCTTGCCGATCACACGCTGATCGTCTCGGTCATGGCAGGTGTTGCCCTATCCAACCTGACAGTGGCGAACCCGACCGGAACCATGATCCGCGCCATGCCGAATACGCCTGCGCAGGTGGGGAAGGGTGCAACGGGATTGTTCGCACCGGATCTCAACGATGATCGACGTGATGCAATCACCAACCTCTTCGCGGCTGCCGGTTCGGTCCACTGGCTGACCGACGAAGCGCAGTTCGATGCGCTCACTGGCGTGTCGGGTTCCGGTCCTGCTTAC
>JBAUIQ010000173.1:0-9921 GCA_049683075.1 Pacificimonas sp. | reverse complement strand
GGCTCGTTCGATCGCGCGGTTGCAAGGGCGGCGCGCGCGGCGGCGGCGGCATCACCGGCCCCCACTTTCGGCGTACGGCCCGTCTGCGCCCAGCGCGAGAGCGTTACGTCGATGGGATCGGACGCCTTGTGCAGCGATCTTACGTCAATGGGGCCTGTCATGCCTCCAGCTCCTCTTTCAGCGGCGCCAGCCGCCGTGCCAAATCCGCCCGTGCCCGGGCCAAAAGTCCTTCGATCGCCTTGGGCGTCGTTTCCAGCGCCTCGGCAATCTCCGCCATCGTCGCCCCGTCGCCATAGAAAAGCGTGATCGCCGCTCGTTGACGTGCGGGTAGTTCCATCACCGCCGCGTTGATACGCCGGTCGCGCATCATATCGCCTGCGGCCATTTCGGGTCCCGGAAGGTCGGAGGCCGCATCGCGCACCTCGTCCAGATCCTCGACCGGCTTCATCGCCCGTTTCCGGTCGATGCAACAATTGACGACGATACGGCGGAACCAGGTCGAAACCTTCGCACGGTCCGGGTCGAACCGGTCGGCGGTCTTCCACAATTTGACGAGTGCAGTCTGCACCGCGTCTTCGGCCTCCGCCCGAGAACCCAGAACCTTCATCGCCGTGCCGAGCGCAGGACCGTAAAGACGCTCGGTCAATGCGCCGAACGCCTTGTCGTCACCCGCCGCCACATCGAGCATCAATGCCGAGGCGTCATCTGGACCCGTTGCCGTCATTGCCCTGAGCATCGCATGGGATACGTGAGGAGGAAAGGGCGTCCCCCGACCCGCTTCTCCCACTACGGGGTCGCGGACATCCTCGCGCGTCAAATCTCGCGCAGCTTCTTTCGATTGACCTCCCAGGTCTGGCCCTTTCGGACCAGCGCATCGAGATCGACGACCTTGCCCGCGCTTTCCTTGGCGTTCTGCGCGCGGACGTCCTCTTCGAAACTGGCCGACGGGTCGCAGTAAATGACGCCGAGCGCAACCGGGAAGTCGGGATAGCGCATGGCAACCAGCAGGCCCGCCATCACGCGGTTCTTCTCGTCGTGCACGCGAACGCCCGCCGCTTCCCAGTCGCCGCCTTCGACATCGATGACCTTCAGGCTGAGCGTGTCGGTGTCGAGCGCGAGCCCCTTCTCGCCCTTGGCGAACAGCATGGGCTCGCCATGTTCGAGCCAGATCTGCGTGTCGGCGCTCGTCTTCTTCGTCGTGAAGTCGGCGAAAACGTCGTCATTATAGACGATGCAGTTCTGGTAAAGTTCGACGAAGCTGGCGCCCTTGTGCGCGTGGGCGCGCTTCAGGATGTCGGGCATTTGCTTCTGCGCCGTGTCGATGCAACGGGCGAGGAAGCGCGCGCCAGCGCCAAGCGCAAAAGTGCACGGCTCGGCAGGGGCATCGACGCTGCCATAGGGTGTCGAGGGCGTCCGCGTGCCTGGCCGCGACGTCGGAGAATATTGCCCCTTGGTCAGGCCGTAAATCTCGTTGTTGAACAGAAGCACCTGGCAGTCGAGATTGCGCCTGAGGAGATGCAGCATATGATTGCCGCCGATCGACAGCCCGTCGCCATCGCCCGTGATCAGCCAGACATCAAGCTCCGGATTGGCTAGCTTCACCCCGGTCGCCAGCGCCGGCGCGCGCCCATGGATCGTGTGAAACCCGTAGGTTTCCATATAATAGGGAAAGCGCGACGAGCAGCCGATCCCTGAGATGAACACCGTGTTCTCCCGCGTCGCGCCCATCTCCGCCATAGTGCGCTGCACGCCCTTCAGGATCGCATAGTCACCGCAACCGGGACACCAGCGGACCTCCTGGTCGGTGGCGAAATCGGCTGGCTTCAGAGCCACAGGGGTCATGTCATTCATGGCTGATTCCAACTTGGATCGTCGCTGGCTTGCGGTTGGCCAGCTAGATTGAAAACAACATTATCACGCACAAAACCTACGTGCTTGTTGCCGAAGAATAATTCATCCCCGTCCACCAATTTCAGGCGCTCGCCAATTCGTAGATCAATGTCCGTGCCATTCATTCGACCCACTTCGGTTCCTAAAAAGCCGTAAAAAATGGTCATGTCGAAAATGCCTCAATCGCTGTCTCAATCTCTGCAATCTTGAACGGCTGGCCAGACACCTTGTTCAGCGGCTTCGCATCCACCAAAAACTGGTCGCGGAGGACGGTTTTCAGCTGGCCGGTGTTCATCTCCGGCACCAGAATCCTGTCAAAGCTCTTCAGTATCGCGCCAAGATTCTTCGGCATGGGCCAGATGTGGCGGATGTGGAGGTGGGCGACCTTGGCGCCGCCTTTGCGGGCGCGCTTCACCGCCTGGTGGATGGGACCGAAGGTGGAGCCCCAGCCGACGACGACCATGTCGTCCGTCTCATCGCCAAGCTCGAAAGCCTGATCGGGGATCGAGTTCGCGACGCCCAGCACCTTGTCGCGCCGGACATCGGTCATTTTCTGGTGGTTGTCCGGCGCATAGTCGATGTTGCCGGTGTCGTAATTCTTCTCGATGCCGCCGATCCTGTGCATCAGGCCCTCGGTGCCGGGCTTGATCCAGACGCGGGCGAGCTTGTCGTCGCGCTTGTAGGGGCTGACCGCCTCGCCTTCATAATGCTGCGCCGGGCGCTTCTCGTAGTCGGCGATGTCGGGGACGGCCCAGGGTTCGGCGGCATTGGCGATATAGCCGTCGGTCAGGATCATGACGGGCGTCATATATTCGACCGCAATGCGCGCCGCCTCGATGGCGACGTCGAAGCAATCGACCGGCGAGCGCGTCGCCAGCACCGGCATCGGCGCATCGCCATTGCGACCGTAGAGCGCCTGATAAAGGTCGGACTGCTCGGTTTTGGTCGGCAGGCCCGTCGATGGGCCGCCGCGCTGCGAATTGACGATGACAAGCGGCAGCTCGGTCATGATGGCGAGGCCCATCGCTTCGCCCTTGAGAGCGATGCCCGGTCCCGAACTCGAGGTGACGCCGAGCGATCCGGCATAGCTCGCGCCGATCGCGGCACAGATGGCGGCGATCTCGTCCTCCGCCTGAAAGGTCGTGACGCCGAACTCCTTCAGGCGCGCCAGCGTATGAAGCAGCGAGGAGGCGGGCGTGATTGGGTAGGAGCCGAAGAAGAGCGGCAGCTCGACAAGGCTCGCGCCCGTGACCAAGCCCAGCGACAGCGCCTCGCCGCCCGTCACCGTGCGATAAAGGCCGGGTTCGACCTCGGCGGCCTCGACGCGGTAGCGGCCAAGCCCCTGCTGCATCTCCGCCGTCTCGCCATATTTATGGCCCGCGTTCAGCGCGGCGGCGTTGGAGGCGGCAAGCTCGGGCTTCTTCGCGAACTTCGATTGCAGCCAGTCGATGATCGGCTGCCGGTCGCGGTCGAACATCCAAAGGACCAGGCCCAGCGTCCACATATTCTTGGAGCGCAGTGCCTCCTTGTTACCAAGGCCGAACTCCTTGACACTCTCCAGCGTCAGCGCGCTGATGTCGAAAGCGACGAGCTGGTAATCCTTCAGTTCGTCGGTCGTCAGCGGGCTGACGTCATAGCCCGCCTTTTTGAGGTTACGGTCTCCGAACTCGCCCTCGTCGGCAATGATCAGGCCGCCGGGCTTCAGTGCCGAGAGGTTCGATTTCAGCGCCGCCGGGTTCATGGCAACGAGAATGTCGGGCGCGTCGCCCGCCGTCTCGATGGCCTCGGACCCGAAGTTGATCTGGAAGGCGGAGACACCGAACAGCGTGCCCTGCGGCGCGCGAATCTCCGCGGGGAAATCCGGGAAAGTCGCAAGGTCGGACCCGGCAAGCGCCGTCGACAGCGTGAATTGCCCGCCCGTCAGCTGCATTCCATCGCCGGAATCGCCCGCAAAGCGCACCGTCACGGCCTCGCGCGTCTCCGGCATGTCGTCCGTCATCTGCTCTTTAATCTGCGTGGCCATATGCCTGTCGCCATGTCCTTCATTTATCGGCGGCTTCCCTACGCCTGTCATATGTCCGCTTCCAACAAAGTTTTGCTAGGGACGGGAATACCGGCGAGGACCAGCATCGAGCGCGCGTGCCGGTGCGCCAGCGCCAGCCGTTCCTCATCCCGGCCATAGCCGCCGCCCATCGTGGACGCGAAGGGAATGCCCGCGTCGGACAACAAGTCGCGGACATAGGCGTCACGGCGCTGCAGTCCTGCGTCTGTCAGCGACAACCGCCCGAGCCGATCGCCTTCGTAGGGATCGACCCCAGCTTGGTAGATAACGAGGTCTGGCGAGAAGCTGCGAAGCGCGTTCGGCAAGTGACTTTCGAGCGCCGCCAAATAGTCGTCATCGCCAGTCCTGTCGGCCAGCCCGATGTCGAGGCTAGACCGGGCCTTCCGGACCGGGAAATTTCGCTCCGCATGGACGGACAATGTGAAAACATCTGCACGTCCAGCGAGGCAGACCGCCGTCCCATCGCCCTGATGCACGTCGCAATCGATCACCATCACGCGCCGCGCGTGCCCCTCGACCAGCAACCGGTTCGCCGCCACGGCGATATCGTTGAAGACGCAATAGCCTGCGCCCGTGTCGGGCAGTGCATGATGCGAGCCGCCCGCGCCGTTCGCGGCGAACCCCGTCTCCAGCGCGATCCGCGCCGCCAAATATGTTCCGCCCAGCGCCAGTCGCGAGCGCCGGGCGACTCGTTCGGTCACCGGAAAGCCGATCCGCCGCTCGATCGGCTTCTCAACCGTCTGCGATAGCACTGCCTCGACATAATCCGCATTATGCACGCCCTCGATCCAGCCGCGCGGCATTGGCTCCGGCGAGAGCATATCCGGCGCAAGGCTCATCTCCTCGAACGCCTGCAGCAGAAGGCCGTATTTGTTCATTGGAAACGAACTGCCGGGCGGCAATGGTGCGACGTAGTCGGCATGATGGACGAGCGGGAAGGACATGGCTGGCAGATCGGTACCGCGCGCGGCGCTGGCCTAGATCAGTTTCCCCTTTCTGATGAGTCCCTACACATCTGGTCGAACGATCGCCCCAGGCACGCTCGACCATAAGTTGAGAAGCAGGCGACGGCAGCCGTGGTTCCGCTTGCCGATGGCGGCATGATGTCGCCAATGGCGAACCCAATGGCCCAGACCGACCGCATCGACCCCCGCCTGATCTGGGCCATCGCGATCCCGGCGATGCTGACCAATGTGGCGACCGCGCTCATCGGGCTCGGCGATATGTGGATCGTCGGGCGGCTCGAGGACGCGGCGCTGCAGGGGGCAGTCGAGATCGGCGCGCGGCTGTTCGCGCTGCTGTTCACGGTCATGAATTTCCTGAAAACCGGCACGACAGGGCTGGTGGCGCAGGATGGCAGCCGTGCGGGTGTGGAGGCGCAGGCCGAAACGCTGGCGCGCGGCATTGCCATCGGGCTTGTGATCGCCGGGACGCTACTGCTCCTGAAGCCTCTTCTGCTGCCAGCTCTGCTGTCTGCCCTCGGCGCAGACGGAGACGTCGCCGCCGCTGCGCGCGTCTATGCCGACATCCGCTACTGGTCGGCGCCCGGCGTCATGGTCAATCTCGCACTCATCGGCTTCCTGATCGGCAGGCGGCAGGTGCGGACCGCGCTCATCATCGAAGTCATCTACAATCTCACGAATGTCGGCCTCGGCCTGTTGTTCGTTCTTCAGTTCGACCTCGGCATCGCAGGCATCGGCTGGTCCAGCGTCGTCGCAGAATATGGCAAGCTTGCCGGGGCGGGCCTCGTCGTTCTCGCGGGCGTCGGCGGTCCGGGCCTACGCCGCTCGTTCGTCGACCGCGCCAGCTTTCGCTGGGCACAGCTTCGCCCGTTTCTTGCCGTCAACCGCGATATTTTCCTCAGGACGGTCGTCCTGATGCTCGCCCTCGCGGTCCTCACCCGTCTCGGCGCGGAGAGAGGTCCGGTCGTGTTGGCGGCGAACGGCATCATCTACCAGCTGTTCATCTTCTCCGCTCTACTCATCGACGGATTCGAAAATGCCGCGCAGGTCATCAATGGAGAACGATATGGCGCGCGCGACCGTCGCGGTTTCCTCGTCGCGACGCGCATGATCCTGTGGCGCGGGCTTCTCGTCGGCGCGGCGCTGAGCGGCGTCTACGCGCTCGTCGGCGGGCCGGTCATCGACAGTTTTGCCGCCACACAGGCAGTCGCCGCGCAGGCGCGGTCGGACCTGTGGTGGCTCGTCGCCATGCCACTCGCGGGGGCGGCATCCTATGTTTTCGATGGCGTATTTGTCGGCGCGAGCTGGACGCGGGCGATGCTGGTTTCAATGGCGGGCGCGACCATCGTCTATGGCCTCTCCCTTTGGCTCACTTGGCCCTATGGCAATGACGGCCTGTGGTTCAGCTTCGTCCTGTTCCTCGCCGTCCGCGCCGTCTTGCAACTGATGCTTATTCCGGGGCTTGCGCGCCGGACCATGCCGGACGAAATCAGCAAGACAGATTCGGAGACAGTTAGATGATCGTGAAACCCTATGTCCGCCCCGACGTCGAGGGCGTCCTAGCGATGCTCGCTGCGCAGGAAGGGCCGCTGATGCACGAAGTCGACGCCGCGACGGCACGGCAGATGATGCTGGCGATGAAAGAGCTGACCGAAACGCCGCGCGGCGAGCTGGCGGACGTAAAGGACCTTGAGATTGACGGCCCGGACGGCAATCGCATCCCGCTTCGTATCTATCGCCCAGCCGACAGCAAGGACGCTGCTCCTGTTCTCGTCTTCTACCATGGCGGCGGCTGGGTCATCGGCGATCTCGCGACGCATGACAGCGCCTGCGCGGAGATCGCGCGGCTCCTCGGCATGACGGTGGTCAGCGTCGATTATCGTTTGGCACCGGAGCATAAGTTTCCCGCCGCACCGAACGACTGCGAAGCCGCGACACGCTGGGTCGCGGGCAGCCCGGCGGAAATCGGCCATCCGGTGACCGGCCTCGTCCTCTCAGGTGACAGCGCGGGCGGAAACCTGGCTGCGATCACCTCGCAAGCGCTGGCCGGAAAGCTTCCCGTGCCGATCATGGCGCAATGGTTGATCTATCCGGCCGTCGACATGACGGACCGTACAGGGTCGATGGAGGAATTCGCCGAAGGCTATCTCCTGACACGCGACAGCATGGACTGGTTCGAGGCCGCCTTCATTCCGGACGGCACGTCGCGCGAGCACCCGCGCCTGTCGCCGCTGAAGGGCAACAATCTGGCGGACCAGCCGCCGACACTCGTCTTCACCTGCGGGCTCGACCCGTTGCGCGATCAGGGGCGCAACTATGCGTCCGCGCTCATTCAGGCGGGCGTTCCGACGGTCTACCGGGAGGCGGCGGGCCAGATCCACGGCTCGCTGACGCTGCGCCAGGCGATCCCGAGCGCGCAGGACGACCTTAAAGGCTGCATCGCGGCGCTGGGCACGATGATCGCCGAACAGCAGGGAGCGGCGGCATGAGCCTCACAGGTTTCAAAAACCCGCCGCCGCACCCAAGCGGTCTCGCCTATCGACCCTGCGTCGGCATCATGCTCCTCAATCGCTTCAGCCAGGCCTTTGTCGGCAACCGCATCGATAGCCCCGGCGAATATTGGCAGATGCCCCAAGGCGGGATCGACGAGGGGGAGGATCCCCGCGACGCCGCGCTTCGCGAACTGCACGAGGAGACGGGCCTCACGGCAGACAAGGTCCGCGTTCTCGGCCATATCGAAAACTGGCTGCACTATGACCTGCCGGACGACAAGGTCGGCATGATGTGGGGCGGCGCATATTGCGGGCAGAAACAGCGCTGGTACGCCATGCGCTTCCGCGGCAGCGAGGACGAGATCGACATCAGCGGCAAGGCCAGCGGGAGCGACCCGGAATTCTCGGAATGGAAGTGGGCCGAACGCAGCGAGCTTCCGGAGATGATCGTCCCGTTCAAGCGTGATTTATATGCCGAGGTCGTGAAGCAATTCTACGCGTTCCGCTGACCCTAGCGGCAACCTAATATCCGTAATCCGATACTTCGCGGTCGGAGAAGCGGGTATAATTGCCTTCGAACATCAGGGGGACAGTGCCGGTCGCGCCGTGGCGCTGCTTGGCGACGATGCATTCGGCATGGCCGCGGATGCGCTCGGCCTTTTCCAGCCATTGCGTGAAGCTCTCGGTGCCGTCCTCCGGCTTCTTCTGCGCGTGATAATATTCTTCGCGATAGACGAACATGACGATGTCGGCGTCCTGCTCGATCGTACCTGACTCGCGAAGATCGGACAGCTGAGGACGCTTGTCCTCGCGCTGCTCGACCTGGCGCGAGAGCTGCGACAGGGCGAGGACGGGAACGTTCAATTCCTTCGCCAGCGTCTTCAGGCCGCGGGTAATCTCGGAGATTTCCTGCACGCGGTTGTCGGCGCTCTTGCGGCTCGTACCCTGAAGCAGCTGCAGATAGTCGACGACGATCATGCGGATGCCCTGCCGCCGCTTTAATCGGCGCGCTCGGCTGCGAAGTGCGGCAATGGTGAGGCCCGGCGTGTCGTCGATATGGAGCGGCAGGTCCTGGAGCCGCCCCATCGCGCCCGACAATTCGCGGAACTGGTCCTGGCTGATCTTGCCCATGCGCAGCTCTTCGGAATTGATACGCGCCTGCTCGGCAAGGATACGGGTCGCGAGCTGGTCCGACGACATCTCAAGTGAGAAGAAGGCGACCGGCCCGCCGGCCCCCTCGAGCGCCGTTTCGTCACCGCCGCGTTTCAGGTCGCGCATCCACGTTTCGGCCGTATGGAAGGCAATGTTGGTCGCCAACGCCGTCTTGCCCATCGCCGGACGTCCGGCAAGAATGACGAGGTCGGAGCGATGCATGCCGCCCGTCTTCGAATCGAGCCCCGTAAAGCCGGTCGTGAAGCCGGACAGGCCCTTCTTGGACGTCATCGCACGTTCGGCCATGTCGACGGCCAGTTTCGCGGACCGGGTGAAGGGAACGGCGGCGCTGGCGGCGCTGCCCTTTTCCGCGACCTCGTAAAGCGCCTCCTCCGCCGCCGAAATCCGCTCCTGTGGATCGACCTCTTCCGATGTGTCGGTCGCGGACTCGACCATGTTTCGACCGACGACGATCAGCGCGCGGAGAAGCGCGAGATCGTAAATCTGCTGCGCGAAATCCTTCGCCGCGATGAGGCCCGCCGTGCCCTCGGTGATCTGCACCAGCCAGGCCGGGCCGCCGACGTCGGCAAGCGCCGGATCCTTGTCGAACAGCGGACGCAACGTGACCGGGTTCGCCAGCATGCCTTTATCGGCGAGGCGCCGGATCTGTTCGAACAGCCGCCCGTGCAGCGGTTCGTGAAAGTGCTCGGGCCTCAGATCGCTCGACAATTCGTTTAACAGATCGTTGTCGATCATCAGCGCGCCGAGGAGCGCCATTTCGGCCTCGAGATTGTTCGGCAACTGCGTCGCGGACGCGAGCGACAAGGGAACGACCGAAGAGTTGTCGCCGTCGGAAAGAGGGGGAGTGCTGGCCATATGCGTTGCATATACCAGACGCGTGCGAACCGCGCCCGCTTGTTATGATCGGGGACAGTCTGTGGATAACGCCGGAATGTCTTGGCAATGCGAGCGAGGCGCGTCGGCTCGACTTGCGGCTGACGCTTCGGCATCACGGGCGACGGCATGAAGCTCGGTGAAAAACTTGCGGCCTGGGAACAGGCCGGACTGATCGACGGCGCCACCGCCGCGCGCATCGCCGCGCACGAGGCGGTTGCGGGCAAACCCAAATTGCGCTCGGCGATCATCGGGCTCGGCGCGCTGGCGATGGCGCTCGGCATCCTCCTGATCATCGCCGCGAATTGGGACGCCATCCCCGATGCCCTGAAGCTTGGCGTGCACCTGATCCTCACCGCGCTTGCAGGAGCTGTCGTTTGGTGGGCGGCGCGGCAGCCCGATCCGAAATATATCGAGGGCGCGCTCGTCATTTTCGCGGCGTTGGTCCTCGGCGGATATGCCCTTCATG
>JBAUIQ010000172.1:0-2993 GCA_049683075.1 Pacificimonas sp. | reverse complement strand
GTACAGGACGCAGGACTTTGGATCCTGAACGACGTCGTCTGGCGCAAGACCAATCCGATGCCGAACTTCAAGGGCACGCGCTTCACCAATGCGCATGAAACGATGATCTGGGCGGCGGCGTCGGCGGAGGCCCGCTACACGTTCAACTATCACGCCATGAAGGCGATGAACGACGATCTTCAGATGCGATCCGACTGGACCATGCCAATCTGCACTGGGTCGGAGCGGTTGAAAGTGAATGGCACCAAGGCGCACCCGACGCAGAAGCCAGAGGCGCTTCTTCACCGCGTGATTGCCTCGACCAGCAATCCTGGCGACGTGGTCCTCGATCCATTTCTTGGCTCTGGAACGACGGGCGCGGTCGCGAAACGTCTCGGACGCAATTTCATCGGCATCGAGCGAGAGACCGGCTATCTCGACGTGGCCTGGGCAAGGATCGACGCCATCAAGTCATCGGACGCGACCGCGCTTCAGGTCACGCAGGGTCGCCGCGCGCTTCCCAAGGTTCCGTTTGGAACGCTGGTCGAACAGGGGCTGATCCGGCCCGGGGCGACGGTCACCGACCCGCGCCGTAAGTTCAAGGCCAAGGTCCGTGCAGACGGCTCGCTTGCCATCGGAAAAGACGCGGGATCGATCCACAAGCTCGGCGCCCGCGTTCAGAACGCGCCCAGCTGCAATGGCTGGACCTTCTGGCACACCGAACGCGCAGGGAAGCTCGAACCGCTCGATACGCTACGCGACCGTTATCGCAGGGATGCAGGTCTGACGGGTTAGGGTGAAACGCGCGATAGGCGACGACGGCGCGTCCGGCTAAAGCAGTCCACATGACCACTTATCTTCGACCGACGGGCTTCGTCGACGCACCCTTTCATTTCGATGGTCAGGTCGCGCGGCTGGCGGGCGGGCTGACCTTCTTCTCGCAGGTCGAAGTCTTGTCCCGTGACGCCCCGCCGCGCCTCCTTTCCATCGTCGAACTTGGCGACCTTGCCGACACCATTGAATGGCAGAGGCTGACCGCGCCTTGTCCGACGCTCGATCTTGGCGGACGAATGCTGCGTTTCGACGAGCCGCAAGTGATGGGCATCCTCAACGTCACCCCGGACAGCTTTTCGGACGGCGGGCAATATGGCGACGTGGAAAGCGCGGCGACGGCGGCGTTCGACATGGCGGCCGCTGGCGCAGCGCTTGTCGATATTGGCGGCGAGTCCACTCGCCCCGGCGCGGAGACGGTCTGGGAACAGGACGAGATCGAGCGCATTGCGCCCGTTCTCGATCGCCTGAACGCCGGCGAGGTCGCGGTGTCGGTCGACACGCGCAAGGCTGCCGTCATGGAGGCGGCGCTCGCGCGCGGCGCGAAAGTTGTCAACGATGTCAGCGGTCTGACGCATGACGAGCGCAGCCTTGCCGTGGTCGCCGCCGCAGACGTCCCAGTCGTCATCATGCATGCGCAGGGTGACCCGCAATCGATGCAGGACGCGCCGAGCTATGACGACGTTCTCCTCGATATATACGACTGGCTGTCTGCTCGCGTTGAAACGGCGGTCGCAGGCGGCGTCGCACGGGAAAAGATCATCGTCGATCCCGGCATCGGCTTCGGGAAATCCGTGCGCCACAATCTCCAGCTGTTGAATGGCCTGTCGCTGTTTCACGGCCTCGGCTGCCCGATCCTCCTGGGTGCCAGTCGCAAACGTTTCATCGGGGCCCTTTCGGGCGAAGCCCCAGTGGATGAGCGGCTTGGTGGCTCCCTCGCCGTCATCGCGCATGGGCTTGCGCAGGGCGTGCAGATGCTACGCGTCCACGACGTGCCGGAGAGCGTTCAGGCGGTCCGGATTTGGCGCGGCTTGCGAGACGCGGCATTGTCGCCCATCAGCTGAGGCGACGCGGTCGCGACGCAAGGCGCAAGATGGCCCGCTTCCTTCTCGTCATTCTACCGGGCGTGTTCGGCATATTGCTGCTGTTTGCGTCGACGCTAATTTCGTCGGCGCCGATCGTTTTGGACCGGCCCGTTCCCAGCGCCGCGGACGTCGCGGCGGCGCGGCTCCTCGCCATCAAAACTTTCTGGGCGGCGCGCCAGGCAGGCGCAGCGCCAGTCGAAATGCGCGCCAATGAGCTGGAGGCGGCGACGCGCCTGCTCAGCGATGGTATCGCTCCGCTCGAGCTGAAAGGTCGAATGTCGACGACCGGCCTCGCAGGCTCCGCCAGCTATCGCGTCAGCCCACATAGCTGGGCGAATGTTTCAGGGTCCGTGGTCGCGCCAACGACGGATGGTCGGCCGCTGCTTACTTTGCAGATCGGATCGGTCGTCTTTCCCCCGATGATTGTGGAGTTGATCGCGGACATTGGTATCTGGCTTCTCCTCGACAGCGAAGACGGCGCGTCCTTGCGACTCTCCAGCATCATCAGATCGGCTGAATTCTCCCCCGCCGCCGCCGTTGCAGTCATCGACGTGCCGACACGGCTTTCCCGACAAATCCGAAAAGCGGCGTTCGACGATTCGACTGCCACTAGGTTCATGGCGCGAAGAACCTACCTACTCACCGCGCCGACACTTGGCGGTGTCGCACGGTCGGTCGATGTTTCAACGCTGGTGCAGATGGCCTTCGCCGATCAACCCCTCGACCGCGATCAGGTCCGGGGCGCCTTGGTTGGTCTGGCGATGTCGACGGTCGATATTGGGGTCGCGCGTCTGGTCGACAGCGATGGGGTTTGGCGCGGACGCTCGAAACCCGAACCGCAATTGGCGACGCTCGGCGGACGACGGGATCTCGCCATGCATTTCATTTTGTCGGCGGCGCTGGCAACGCGCGATGCCGGTCTTGGCCAGGCGCTCGGCGAGTGGAAGGAACTGGCGGACAGCCTGCCGGGTGGCAGCGGCTTTTCGTTCGTCGACCTGGCGGCAGATCGTGCGGGCACGCGCCTGGCAATGGTGTTGCTCGATGAGGATGGGACCGAGCGCGCTCAGGACGTTCTGGCAACCGCGCGCGCCGAAGACC
>JBAUIQ010000171.1:0-1661 GCA_049683075.1 Pacificimonas sp. | reverse complement strand
GTCGCAGCTTGCGGGCCGGTTCGGCATCGACGCGCCGGCCATCGGGGCGACCGACCCGCATCACGGCGCGCTCGAGGCGATCTACGACGCGGAACTCGAGGTTGCCGCGCGCGAGGCGTACGGGCGGGATTACGAGGCGTTCGGCTACGGCGACTGGGCCTGACCTTGCCGGGTCAGGCGGCCTGGCTTGCCGCCGGTTCGGTCAGGATCATGTGCAGGGTCTGTTCGTCGGCGTTCGCGCGCAGCTTTGTGCAGGTCGCGGGTGCGCGCAGGGTCCGCGAGATCAGCGCCAGCGCCTTGAGGTGGTCGACACCGGCATGTGACGGCGCCAGCAGGGCGAAGACGATGTCGACCGGCTGACGGTCCACCGAGGCGAAGTCGATCGGGCGTTCGACCCGGACGAAGACGCCCCGCACCCGGTCGAGCGTCTCGAGCCGGGCATGGGGCAGCGCGACGCCGTGCCCGACGCCGGTGGGACCGAGGGCCTCACGTTCCATCAGCGCGTCGACCACGTCGTCGGGGGCCAGGCCATAGCAGGCGGCGGCGATGTCGCCGAGCTCGTGGAACAGCCGCTTCTTGCTGGTGCATTGGCCGAGCACCCTGACGGCGCCCGGAACGATGATGTCGCTAGCCTGCATATCGCTCCTCGAGGGAGGCCGTCAGCGCAGCTCGCGCGGATCGACCCAGCCGATGTTGCCGTCCTCCCTGCGGTAGACGACATTGATACCGCTGTGTTTCTCGTTCCTGAATACCAGAACCGGCGCATGGGCCAGTTCCATCTGCATGACGGCCTCGCCCACCGAAATCTCGGGGATCTTGGCCTCCATCTCCGCCACGATGACCGGTGCGTCGGTCTCGTGATCTTCATCGTCCTCTTGCTCGTTCGCGGCGAGGATATACGAACCCGCATCCGAAAGTTCAACCGGCTGCGGGCGTGCCTTGTGATGATCCTTCAACCTGCGCTTGTAGCGCCGCAGCTGCTTGTCCATCTTTTCGCAAGCGCTGTCGAAAGCGGCATAGATTTCAGTGGCATGGCCCTTGGCCTGGGCCGTCAGCCCGGTCGAAAGATGCACGACCGTCTCGCAGACGTATTCGTGCCCGCTGCGCGAAAACACGACCACCGCATCGGTTGGCCGACCGGCATATTTCGACACGCTGGCGTCGAGTTCGGTCCGCACATGGGACTGAAGGGATTCGCCGATGTCGATCTGCTTGCCACTGATCTGATAGCGCATTGTGCCTCCTTCGGGGGTTGGTGTCGTGATGCCGGAACGCGCGGGCGGTGGCGTTGGTTGCCGGGGCCCGGCGCCATCCTGCGATTTCGGGAACGGGCGGAAACGGGCGCGCCGGTCGCTGGTGCTGTTGCGGATGGATCCGGGTCCGTCATCGGACGAGTGTGCCACCCTTCGCCCGAGGGTTGTCAATGGCCGCGCGCGGTCAGCCGACGCGAAAGCCCTGACCCAGATAGACGCGCCGCACGTTCTCGTCGGCGACGACCTCTTCGGCGGTGCCGGACATCAGGACGCGCCCGTCGTGAAGGATATAGGCGCGATCGACGATCCCGAGCGTCTCTCGCACATTGTGATCGGTGATGAGCACGCCGATCCCGCGCGTCTTGAGGTCGGCGACGAGGGCGCGGATCTCTCCCACCGCTATCGGAT
>JBAUIQ010000170.1:0-2666 GCA_049683075.1 Pacificimonas sp. | reverse complement strand
GCGCCGAACTGCACCGCGCCATCGATCCCGCGCGCGACCAGAGCTATTTCCTGTTCGCAACCACGGCGGAACAGCTCGACTATCTGCGCTTTCCGCTCGGCGGCATGGAAAAGAGCGTCGTTCGCGACCATGCGCGGCGGTTCGAGCTGGGCGTCGCGAACAAACCGGACAGCCAGGACATCTGCTTCGTGCCGTCCGGCGACTATGCGGGCGTCGTCAAGAAGCTGCGCCCCGAGACCGCCGCGCCAGGCGACATCGTCGACATGTCCGGAAATGTCCTCGGGCGGCATGACGGTCTGGTCCATTTCACCGTCGGCCAAAGAAAGGGGATTGCCATCGGCGGTCAACCGGGGCCGCTTTACGCCGTCAGGCTGGAGCCCGAGACGCGCCGCCTTATCGTCGGCCCCCGCGAGGCGCTGGGTGTCGCGAGCGTCGCCGTATCGGAGGTGAATTGGATCGGCCCGGCCATTCCGGCTGGCGGTGTGGCGGTGACCGCGAAGATCAGGTCAATGGCGAAGCCGACCCCTGCCCGCTTCGACGGCAATCGGCTGATGTTCGGAATGCCGGAATATGGGGTGGCCCCCGGACAGGCGGCGGTGATCTATGACGGTGATCGCGTGCTGGGTGGCGGATGGATCGCGGCGACGGAGGCCGTGGAGCTTGCCGAAGTCGCTTAGATTATTCCGCTGCGTAGCTGTCCCTGAGTTCGCGCTTCAGGACCTTGCCGATGGCACTTCTCGGGAGGTCATCGACAATGATGACGTCGGCAATGCGCTGGGTCTTGCCGACGCGCTCGTTGGTCCATGACTTGGCTTCGTCAGCAGAGATTTCGCCGACGACGAAGGCGACCGGCGTTTCCCCCCAGTCGTCGGACGGGACGCCGACGACGCTGACGTCCTCGATGGCGTCGTGCTCGCGCATCACAGCCTCGATGTCGGACGGATAGATGTTGAAGCCGCCCGATATGATCATGTCTTTTTTACGATCGGTCAGCGTCAGGAAGCCGTCCTCGTCGAAGCGGCCGATATCGCCATGGCGGTACCAGAGGCCGCCGTCCTCGTCATGCCAATGCATCTCGCGCGTCTTGTCGTCGCGGCCGAGATAGCCAGACATCATCGTTGGAGAACGACCGACGATCTCACCCGTCTCACCCTTGGGGACGACGTTGCCGTTTTCGTCGATCAGCTTGGCCTCGTGACCCGGCATCGGCTGGCCGACGGTGTGAAGTTTGTCTGGGTGCTCGTGCGCTTTCAGCATGAACGAACAGCCGCCTTCGGTAAGGCCGTAATATTCGACGAGCGCGCCCGGCCAGCGACCCAGAACGTCGCGCTTCAGCTCGGCTGAAAAAGGGGCAGAGGTGCAGGTTTTCAGCTCGAACGCGCCTAACTCGAACCGGTCGAACTCCGGATCGGCCATGATGCGGCTATACTGTACGGGAACGAGCATGGTGTGCGTGGCGCGGGTCGCCTCCGCGAGTTCGAGGAAGCGGCGCGCGTCGAATTTTTTCATAAGGACCGCAGTCCCGCCATGGGCGAGCGTCGGCAGGAAGCTGACCAAGGTCGTGTTGGAATATAGCGGCGTCGAATTGATCGTGACCGCCTCCGCATAGGTGGGGTGCCCACCATGCGAAATCTGCCGCCACCGCATCAGATTGGAATGAACGATGCCCTTCGGGACGCCCGTCGTGCCGGAGGAATAGATGACGTTGAAGGGTCCGTCTTCCGTGACGGCGACGGGTACTGGCGTGGTCCCCTCGGCGGCGAGCCAGTCCGACCAACTGACGCCGATGGCGCTGTCGTCCAAAGCAACGATGGTCGCGGACATACCCACAGCGTGATCGCCAAGTGTATCGCGGCTGTCATTGTCGAGGAATACGAACCGCGCACCCGAATCGTCGATCATGGCGCGCATCTGTTCGCCGGTGACGCTCGGCGCGATAGGGGCGACAGCCGCGCCCGCGCGGAGCGTGCCGATGTAGAGGACGGCATAGTTGAGCGAAGTTCCGGCGCAGACGCTGACGGCCTCGCCGAGCTCGACACCGCCCGCTTGCAACGTCGCCGCGACCCGGTCGACCGCCACATCGAAGTCGCCATAGGTAAGCGCTTCATCGTCCATGCGGACGGCCCATTTCCCGGGCTGATCTTCGGCATGGGCGCGGATCAGATCCGGCATGAAGCCGAATGGTCGCTGCAGTTGTTCGGTTGCAGTGGTGATCATCGAGTCCCCCTTCCCTGCCTTACGTGCAAACTACCTTTCTCATCATCCCGAGCGAAGTCGAGGGACGTGCAAAAGTTCTGCAGCGACATCGTGCGGTCCCTCGACTTCGCTCGGGATGATGAGAGTAGGTGTGAGGCAACGAGACTCGCAGAGACCTAGCGGAAATTGTCCGAATAGGCCTGAAGCTTCAGACGGTGGACCGGCGGCTCCTCGACGCGCGCGTCAATGCCGTTTCGCTCGGCATAGCTGACTGCGTCCTCGCGGCTGTCGAAGCGCATTTTCAGCTGACGGCGCGTGTCCTGCGATCCGGCCCAGCCGGTCATCGGATCGGCGACCTGCCGATCGGCTGGATCGTACTGCAGGATCCACTCGTCGTTCCGCGCCTTTCCGGACGTCATCGCAGACTGGGGACGCTGATAAATTTTGGCGGTGGTTTGGCGGGTCAGAAG
>JBAUIQ010000169.1:0-9178 GCA_049683075.1 Pacificimonas sp. | reverse complement strand
TGCGTGCACCAAGCGACAGCCTTTGACCGAGCGGGACATCCGCAATCGCCTGTCTCTCGTCTCTTGAAAAGCCGCCTTCCGGGCCGATCAGGATCGCCGCCGGGGCTGGCACTGCCCGCATCGTCTGAAGGGCGTCCGGCCCGCCCTCTTCATCGCAAAAGAGAAGTGTCCGCGCTCCGGTGTCCTCTGTCCTCCCCCAATCTGCGAGAAGCGTCTCCAGTTTCACGGCATCGCCGAGCGTCGGCAGCGCCGTCCGACCACATTGTTCGGCTGCCTCGATCATATGGGCAAAGAGGCGCTCCGGTTTGGCCTGCGCCGCCTCGACGCCGCCAGTCCGCTCGGTCAGCACGGGCACCAATCGCGCCGCACCCAGCTCGGCCGCTTTTTCGGCAATCCAGCCATAGCGCGCTTTCTTGATGGGCGCGGCGAGAAGCCAGATATCCGGGACTGGTTCGCGGGGTGCCAACTGCCGTTCGACCCGCAGGATGGCTTGGCGTTTGGTCAGTGTTTCGATCCGCGCTCGCCACTCGCCAGTCACATCATCGAAAAGATGCACCGGGTCGCCTTCCGCAGAGCGAAGAACCAATGTCAGATGCCGCGCCTTCTCCGGCGAGAGCGCCACGGCGACGTCATCTGCGAGTCGGGAGTGGACGAACATGCGCGGGACGTGTCGCGTCGAGGCGCGCGAGGCAGGACCGTCTTTCATATACGCCATCTACACGCGAAATGACGGCGACGGGTAGCGTCGACGACTACCCTGCGGTCAATTTTCGAGGGGTCGGCAGACCGCGATGCTGGCCTTGGCCAGAAGGAGCATCTCGCCATCTTCCGCCAGAAACGGAAAGAACGGCCGCTTGTCATTCAGGCAGTCGAGGATGCGATCGCCCAATCCAACGAATACATGTCCGGCCAGTGTCGTGCCGTCCGTCAGCACGAGTTCGGCGGCATGTTTGTCCTTTGTGCGAAGACGGCGCTTCGGCCCATTGTTCGGACGGACGACAAAGTCGGCGAGCTCGTCAGGCAGCGCCTCGGCGGACTCGGTGGAAAACGGCGTCATGTCGGTCACAGGCAGGCCTCCAGCAGCGGCTGTTCGAAGCCATAGCCCTTCGCCTTTTCTAGGGCATGGGGGCGCAGGCCGAGGGAGCGATACTCGCCGACGATCTTGCCGTCGTCGTCCTCGTCTAGATACTGGAACTTGAACAGTTCCTGCGTGACGATGACCGGTCCCTCCATCCCGCAGACCTCCGTGATGGACGTACAACGGCGCGACCCATCGCGCAGGCGCTTCACCTGGACGATGACGTCGACGGAGTCGGCGATCTGCCGCGTGATGGCTTCCTTCGGGATCTTGATGTCGCCCATCAGAACCATGTTCTCCATACGGCCCAGACATTCGCGCGGGCTGTTGGAGTGAAGCGTACACATGGAGCCGTCATGGCCCGTGTTCATGGCGGCAAGGAGGTCGAAACATTCCTGCCCGCGAATCTCACCGAGGATCACCCGGTCGGGACGCATACGCAGGGAGTTGATGACAAGGTCGCGAATCGAAATCGCGCCCTTCCCCTCAAGGTTCGCAGGCCGCGTCTCGAGCGGCAGGACATGCGGCTGCTGCAAGCGAAGTTCGGCGGCATCCTCGATGGTGATAACACGCTCGCCGGGGTCGATCATCTTCGACAGCGAATTGAGCATCGTCGTCTTGCCCGACCCCGTACCGCCCGAAATGACGATGTTGAAGCGGCTGGCCGCCATGACCTTCAGGGCCGTACACATCCGGTCGTCCATCGCGCCCCAATCGCGAAGATTGTCGAGCGTGATCGGCTTTTCCGAGAATTTACGAATGGAGATCGCCGTGCCCTTCAGCGACAGCGGCGGCACGATCACATTGACGCGGCTGCCATCCTCCAGACGGGCATCGGCAAGCGGTGTCGTCTGATCGACGCGGCGACCGACACGGTTCACGATGCGCTGCGCGATCTGATTCAGATGCTCTTCGTCACGGAACTTGATTGGCGCGATGGTGAGCTTGCCACCCTTCTCGATGTAGGTCTGGTCAGGACCATTCACCATGATGTCGGAGACGGCCTCATCCGACAGCAATTCCTCGAGTGGGCCAAGGCCCAGGAGCTCGTCGACCAGCACTTTCTCGAGCGCGATCTGCTCGCGCCGGTTGAGCGTGAATTTCAGCTCGGCCAGCACCTCGGAGATGATCGGCCCGAACTCTTCCGACAGCTCGGTACGCGACAGCGCGGCGGCGGCCTCCGGGTCGATGCGCTCCAACAGGCGTGGCATGACCTGTTCCTTGATCTTGTAGATCGAGGCCTCGAACCCGCCCTGTTCGCTATTCTCGTCGGCCGTCAGCTGGTGCGCGCGCGCCTCCAGAGCCTTCATGGCTTCTTCTGGCTTGTTCAGCGAGATTTCGACACCGGGCTCGTTTTCGACGACGTCCTCGATCTCGGGTTCTTCCGGCTCTGCCTTCAGCGCGAGATTGCCCGACGTCATCGGGCTGGCCGTGCCGAAACCGCCCCCCCGAGCCGTGCCGATCCCTGCGCCGATCTTTCCCGCTTTTCGTCCGAAACCGCTCATGCCAATCCCCGTCGCGGCGCTCCTCCTGCCCCGTGCCGAGGGAACGCTGCGACAGTTCTGCTAACCCGCGTTGGTTTCGATAGTCCTAACCATTCCGGATGTTTGTCAATCCGACTCGGATGTGAACGGCTCTACGACAGAGGGACCGATGCGCTGCGGGCGCATGGTGTCCCGATCCAGCATCGCCCAGACCGTGCGTGCGGATACCCGCAACTTTTCATCCGGCCCGAGGATGTCCACGAACCTGTCGAAACGCGCGCCCTTCGGGATGCCGACTCGTGTCGCCAGCGTCACGGTTTCGCCTACATGCGTCGCCGCGCGATAGTCGATCTCGTGCCGGACGACGACCCAGACGAAGCGGTCGACGATGTCGGGCGGCGCAACAGCGCGCCAGTGGGCCGTCGCGACATCCTGTATCCAGCCGACATAGACTGCGTTGTTGACGTGCCCGAGCTCGTCGATGTGCTCGGCCCGCGCCTTGCGCGAGATGGTGAAATCAGTCCCCATCGATCTGCGTCAGGAAGAACGCCATCTCCTCCGCCGTTTCCCGCAGGCTGTCGAACCGGCCCGACTTGCCGCCATGACCCGCGCCCATATTCGTCTTCAACAGGAGCACATTGTCGTCCGTCTTCGTGGCGCGCAGCTTCGCCGCCCACTTGGCGGGCTCCCAATAGGTGACGCGCGGATCGTTCAGCCCTGCCGTGATCAGGAGCGGCGGGTAATCCTGTGCGCTGACCTGGTCGTAGGGCGAGTATGAGCGGATGAAGCGGAAGGCCTCCGGATCCTCGATCGGATTGCCCCACTCCTGCCACTCGCCGGGCGTCAGCGGCAACGTATCGTCGAGCATGGTCGCGAGGACATCGACGAAGGGGACATGCGCGCCGACCGCGCCGAACAGCTCGGGCGCCTGGTTGACGACGGCACCCATCAGCTCGCCGCCCGCCGAGCCGCCGGACGCCGCGATCTTGCCTGCCGACGTATAACCCTCGGCAATCAGGAACCGCGCAACATCGACGAAATCGTTGAAGGTGTTCGTACGCTTTTCAAGCTTGCCGTCGAGATACCATTGATAGCCAAGGTCGTCGCCGCCGCGAATGTGCGCGATGGCAAAGGCATAGCCCCGGTCGAGGAGTGACAGGCGATTGGCGTTGAACCCTGGCGGAATAGCATAGCCGTAAGCACCGTAGGCATAAAGATGAATGGGCCGGGACCCGTCCTTCGGGAAACCCTTCTTGTAGACGATCGACAGCGGAACCATCGTACCGTCGCGCGCCGGGGCCATCAGCCGCTCCGTGGCATATTCCGACGCGTCGTAGCCCGACGGGATTTCCTCGACCTTCAGGGTTTCCAGATCGCCGGATGAGAGGTCATAGTCGTAGACCGTGTCGGGCGTGACCATCGACTCATAGGTCAGCCGCAGCTTGTCGATGGCATATTCGGGATTGCTGCCCGGCGAGACGGTATAACTCGCCTCCGGAAACTCAATGTAGCTGTCCGCGCCCGTGTCGTAATCGCGTAGCCGTACCTGATCGAGACCGTCGAGGCGCTCGGCGATGACAAGCTGGTCGCGAAAGCTGATGAGGCCGCGAAGATAATGGTCGTCCGTGCCGGGGATCAGCTCGGTCCAGTCGGACGGCGTCTCGACGTTCGCCGTGACGACGCGGAAGTTAGGATGCGTATCGTTGACGCGGATGAACAGCTGACCCTCACGCTCGTCGAGGTCGTACTCCCGGCCCTCCTGACGCGGCGACACCATGATCGGGTCCGCCGTAAAGTCGTCGGCGGGTAGAAGCATGATCTCGCTGGTGGTGTTGGTGCCCGTGGAGATGACGGCCCAGTCACGCGACTGGGTAAGGCCGATGCTGACCGAGAATTCGTCGTCCGCCTCCCGGTATAGTTCCTTGTCGCTGGCAGGATCGCTGCCGAGCGCATGATGCAGGGCGACCTTCGACCGCCAATTGTCGTCGGCAATCGTGTAGAGAAAACTCTTCGAATCCGCCGCCCAGACCGTATTGAAGACGTTCTCGATTGCGTCGGGAAGCAGCTCGCCCGTGCGCAGGTCTTTGATGCGCAGCGTGTAGCGTTCCGAGCCATTGTCATCGACCTGATAAGCAAGAAGATTTCCGTCCGGGCTGACGTTCAGGCCGCCGAGGCGGAAATACTCCGTACCTTCGGCGAGTTTCGGCTCGTCGATCAGCGTGACGGTCTCCCCGCCCGCAACGGGTCGCCGATACCATTTGCGATACTGCGCGCCCTCGTCGAACGCCCACCAATATTCGTAATCGCCGTCCTTTTGCGGGACGGAGGCGTCGTCTTCCTTCTTGCGCCCCTTCAGCTCTTCGAAAATCTCGTCGATCAGCTCTTCATGCGGCGCCATCACCGCCTCGAAATAGGCGTTCTCCGCCTTCAGATAGTTTAGGACATCCTCGTCATCGACGACGGGATAGGACTGGTCGCGCAGCCAGTGATACGGGTCTTCGACCGTCACGCCATGAAAGGTGTAGCTATAGGGCCGCTGTTCGGCGACCGGCGGTGTAAGAACAGTGGCAGGAGCCGCGTCGGCGGTCATATCGGTTTGATCTCCAATGGTCTGGGCGCACGCCGTCGTGGCAAGAATCGATGCGAGGGCGAGGGCAAAGCGTTTCATTCATCGTCTCCAAAAACACGCGCGAAGATCGTGTCGACATGCTTCAGATGATAACCAAGGTCGAAGCGGCTTTCGATCTCGTCATCGGATAGGGCGGCCGAGACGTCCGGATCGGCCTTCAGCAGTTCAAGGAGGCTCTGCTCGCCATCCGATTCCCAGACCTTCATCGCGTTACGCTGAACAAGCCGATAGGCATCTTCGCGTGCGACGCCCGCCTGTGTCAGGGCCAGCAACACACGCTGCGAGTGAACGAGGCCCCCCATGCGATCGAGGTTCTTCTGCATACGCTCGGGATAGACGACCAGCTTGTCCATGACGCCCGTCAAGCGGTGGAGCGCAAAGTCAAGCGTGACCGTCGCGTCCGGCCCGATCATGCGCTCGACCGAAGAATGCGAGATATCCCTCTCGTGCCACAGGGCGACGTTTTCCATCGCCGGAACCGCATAGCCGCGCACAATACGGGCGAGGCCGGTCAGGTTTTCGGTCAGCACCGGATTGCGCTTGTGCGGCATCGCCGATGAGCCCTTCTGACCCGGCGAGAAATACTCTTCGGCCTCCAGGACCTCGGTCCGCTGCAGATGCCGGACTTCGGTCGCCAGCCGCTCGATGGACGAGGCGATGACCGCCAGCGTCGCGAAGAACATGGCATGCCGGTCACGCGGGATTACCTGTGTCGAAACAGGCTCCACCTTCAGGCCCATCGCGTCGCAAACATGGTGCTCAACACGCGGATCGACGTTCGCGAAGGTCCCGACCGCGCCCGAAATCGCGCCCGTCCGAATTTCCTCCTTCGCCATCTTCATCCGCGCGAGGCAGCGGTCGAACTCGGCATAAGCCTGCGCCAGCGTTAGGCCGAAGGTCGTCGGTTCCGCGTGAATGCCGTGCGAGCGACCGATGCGGACCGTGTCCTTATGCTCGAAGGCTCGCCGCTTCAGCGCCGCAAGCAGCGCCTCGAGGTCCGCAATCAGGAGGTCCGACGCGCGCGCCAGCTGGACGTTGAGGCATGTGTCCAAGACGTCCGAGCTCGTCATCCCCTGATGCACGAAGCGCGCCTCGTCGCCGACATGCTCGGCAAGGCTGGTCAGGAAGGCGATGACGTCGTGCTTCACCTCCCGCTCGATTTCGTCGATGCGGTCGACGTCGAAGCCGCCCCGGTCCCAAACCGCCTTCGCCGCGTCCTTCGGCACCACACCGAGATCCGCCAGCGCGTCCATCGCGTGCGCCTCGATCTCGAACCAGATGCGGAACCGCGTCTCCGGCTCCCAAATGTCGGTCATTTCCTTGCGGGAATAGCGGGGGATCATGTCGGCGGCACCTCGAAGCGGGGAAAGCCGGAGCGCCTACCAACGGACGCGGCGGGCGGCAATGTGGCCGACCCGCCGTTTCCTTTTCTGCGAGCTAGCGAAGCCCTTCCGCCGACATCGCCGCCTTCACCGCATCACGCGACGACATCCGCGTCAGATAGGCGAGCAGGTTGGGCTTCAATTCGATCCCCATCTTCGTCGCCCACAGACACATGACGATCAGGTAGCAATCCGCGATCGACATGGCCTCTCCGACGATAAATCCATCGTCGCCAAGCCAACCGGACAAAAGCTCGAACTTCTTCGAGAGCTTTTCTTTCGCTTGCGCTTTTGCGTCGTCCGTCCCGTCCTGGAACAACGGCGCGAAGCTCTTGTGGACCTCGGACGTAATGAACACCGCGGACTCAAGAACGCGGTACCGCATCAAGCCGTCAGCCGGAAGCAGCTTGCCGCTCGTCTCCGCGATCATGATCAGGAGCGCCACATTCTCGGTCAGAACCTCGCCATCCCTGTCGATGGCCGGGACCGCGCCCTTGGGGTTGATCTCGTAATAATCCCGGCCGTCTTCGGTTTTGTGAGCGCCAAGATCGACCTTCACGAGATCGTGATCGAGGCCCGCCTCTTTCAGGGCGATGTGATCGGCGAGACTGCACGCGCCTGGTGCGTAGTAGAGGGTGAGACTCATGGGTTAACTGCCCTCCGGCGCATCGCGGCCCGTATATTGCAGCTTGTCAGCCTTCGTGACGCCTTCCATGGCATCTGGATCACGCACCCGCTCTTCACTCGCTTGCGTACCGACATCGGTCTGCAGATCACCGCCGGCCCGGTTCTGCTGGCTCGGTGTGTCCAGCGACTGCGCTTTATCGATCAGGTCGCTATCGTCGTTGCGGCGCGCCGTCTCAGTGCGTCTGTTCTCGTCTGTCATGTTCGTCTCCTTCATAAGTCCAATGACCGAGATCGCCCCGCCGTTCCGACGGCTTGCGCGAACCGCGCGCGCGCGTCACATCGGCGGCCATGAGCGACGATGATTTCACGGTCAGGCAAGCGGGCGAACGGGATGGCGCGGCGCTGTCGCTGGTCGCGCGCACCACGTTTCACGAGACCTTCGCGGGCATCCTGACGGGCAAAGACATCGTCCAGCACTGCGCCGAAAACTATGCGCCGGACAGCTTTTCAAAGGGGACGGCCTGGCTGGCGGAAGAGGATCGCGGCGCGCCCGTCGGCTATGCCTTCACGACAGAGCCCGACCTGCCGGAGATCGAAACCCGTTCCGGCGATGTCGAAGTGAAGAAGATCTACGTCCTGTCGCGCTGGCACGGAACGGGCGTCGGGTCGGCCCTGATGGCTGTAGCTGCGGACAAGGCGCGCAGAGACGGTGCCTCGCGCCTGCTTCTCGGCGTCTACGCCCGCAACGGTCGGGCGATCCGCTTTTATCAGAAGTCCGGTTTTTCTATTGCCGGGTCGCGCCGCTTTCTGGTCGGTGACACATATTATGACGACGTCATCATGGCGCGCGACCTTCAGGAGACAGAGATATGAAAACCCGCGCCGCCGTCGCGTTCGAAGCAAAGCAGCCGCTCGAGCTCGTCGAACTGGATCTTGAAGGGCCGAAGGCGGGCGAAGTGCTCGTCGAGCTGATGGCGACGGGCGTTTGTCACACGGACGCTTTCACGCTGTCCGGCGAGGATCCAGAAGGCAAGTTTCCCGCCGTCCTCGGCCACGAAGGCTGCGGCGTCGTGCGGGAGATCGGCACGGGCGTGACGAGCGTGGCGCCGGACGATCATGTCATTCCGCTCTACACGCCTGAGTGCCGCACCTGCGACTTCTGCTTGAACCCCAAAACGAACCTGTGCCAGCGCGTGCGCGAGACGCAAGGGGCGGGCCTGATGCCGGACGGGACATCGCGCATGTCCTACCAGGGCGAGACCATCTATCATTATATGGGCACCTCGACCTTCTCGAACTTCATCGTCGTACCCGAAATCGCACTGGCGAACATCCGGAAGGACGCACCGTTCGACACGACCTGTTATGTCGGCTGCGGCGTCACGACGGGCGTCGGTGCGGTCGTCAACACGGCAAAGGTGGAGCCGGGATCGACGGTCGCCGTCTTCGGCCTCGGCGGGATCGGCCTCAACGTCATCCAAGGTGCGAAGCTGGCCGGGGCGAGCCGCGTCATCGGCATCGACCTCAACTCGGGCCGCGAGGACTGGGGCCGGAAGTTCGGCATGACAGACTTCCTCAATCCCAAGGACCATGACGACATCGTCGCCAAGATCGTCGAGCTGACCGGCGGCGGCGTCGATTATAGCTTCGAATGCATCGGCAAGACGGATGTCATGCGCCAGGCGCTCGAATGCTGTCATAAGGGCTGGGGCGAGAGCATTATCATCGGCGTGGCGGGCGCGGGCGAGACCATCGAAACGCGCCCCTTCCAGCTCGTAACCGGCCGCAACTGGCGCGGAACGGCCTTTGGCGGCGCGCGCGGGCGGACGGACGTGCCGAAGATCGTCGACTGGTACATGGAGGGGAAGATCAACATCGACGATCTCATCACTCACACGATGCCGCTCGAAGACATCAACAAGGGCTTCGACCTGATGCATGCCGGCGAATCGATCCGCTCGGTGGTGATCTACTGAAC
>JBAUIQ010000168.1:0-1941 GCA_049683075.1 Pacificimonas sp. | reverse complement strand
AACCGACGCCGCTGCTCGACACTGTCGACACTCCGGACGATCTCAGGAAATTGAAGCCCGATCAACTGCGCCAACTCTCTGACGAAGTGCGCGCTGAGATGATCGATGCCGTCTCACAAACCGGCGGGCATCTCGGCGCCGGGCTCGGCGTCGTCGAGCTGTCTGTCGCGATCCATTATGTCTTCAACACGCCTGAGGATAAACTCGTCTGGGATGTCGGTCACCAGGCCTATCCGCATAAGATCCTGACGGGGCGGCGCGATCGTATGCGAACCATCCGTCAGGGTGGCGGCATCAGCGGCTTTACGAAGCGGTCCGAGAGCGAATACGACCCGTTCGGCGCGGCTCATTCTTCGACGTCCATCTCGGCGGCGCTTGGTTTTGCGGTCGCGAACAAGCTGTCGAACAGGCCGGGCCGAGGAATCGCGGTCATCGGCGACGGCGCGATGTCGGCGGGCATGGCTTATGAGGCGATGAACAACGCGGAGCAGGCGGGGAACCGGCTGGTTGTTGTTCTCAACGATAATGACATGTCGATCGCGCCGCCTGTCGGCGGGCTGAGCGCCTATTTGGCACGAGCCGTTTCCTCCAGCGAGTATCTTGGCCTGCGCTCTCTCGCGAAAAAGTTCACGTCAAAGCTTCATCGGAAGGTGCACGATGCCGCCGGAAAAGCGGAGGAATATGCCCGCGGTATGGTGACGGGCGGCACGCTTTTTGAGGAGCTCGGCTTCTATTATGTCGGCCCCATCGATGGCCACAATTTAGAGCATTTGATCCCGGTTCTCGAAAATGTGCGCGACAGCGAGGAGGGCCCGATCCTTATCCACGTCGTCACGAAGAAGGGTCATGGTTATGCCCCTGCCGAGGCGAGCGCTGACAAATATCATGGCGTCACGAAGTTCGATGTCGTTTCCGGTGCAATGGCGCCGAAAAAGCCGGGGCCGCCCGCATATCAGAACGTCTTCGGCGAAACGCTGGCGAAGCTGGCCGAAGACGACGACCGTATCTGCGCCATCACGGCGGCGATGCCGTCCGGCACGGGTGTCGACAAATTTGCGAAGGCGCATCCAGAGCGCGCTTTCGATGTCGGGATCGCGGAGCAGCATGGCGTGACCTTCGCGGCGGGTCTCGCAGCGCAGGGCATGCGTCCCTTTGCGGCGATCTATTCCACGTTTCTGCAACGCGCATATGATCAGGTCGTTCACGACGTGGCGATCCAGAACCTGCCTGTACGCTTCGCCATCGATCGCGCCGGTCTCGTTGGCGCGGACGGCGCGACGCATGCAGGCTCGTTCGATTTAACGTATCTCGCGACGCTGCCGAATATGGTGGTGATGTCGCCCTCCGACGAAGCCGAACTCGTCCATATGACGAAGACGGCCGTCGAACATGACAGCGGGCCGATCGCCTTCCGCTATCCGCGCGGCGGTGGCATCGGCATCGATTTGCCGGAGACGCCTGAGGTCCTCGAAATCGGTAAGGGCCGCATCGTCCGCGAAGGCAAGAAAGTTGCCATCCTATCGCTCGGCACGCGCCTCGCAGAAGCGATGACGGCCGCAGATGAGCTCGAGGCGAAGGGGCTATCCACCTCTGTGGCGGATATGCGTTTCGTGAAACCGCTCGACGAGGCGCTGATCCGAAAGCTGGCCTTAACGCACGACGTTCTGGTTACCATCGAAGAGGCTGCAATCGGCGGCCTCGGCGCGCACGTCCTGACAATGGCGAGTGACGAGGGCCTGCTCGACAACGGTCTCAAGATCCGCACCATGCGCCTGCCGGATGTTTTCCAGGACCAGGCAGACCCGAAGGTGCAGTATGAGGAAGCTGGCCTCGACAGCGCCAGCATCGTGACGACGGTTCTCGAGGCGCTGCGCCACAACAGCGTTGGCGTGGAAACGGGCGCGCGGGCGTAAGTCTCCGCGGTCTCACGCGAAAGTGAAG
>JBAUIQ010000167.1:0-3002 GCA_049683075.1 Pacificimonas sp. | reverse complement strand
GAAACGGGAAGAGTGGGATGAATTCGACGCGCGCATAGCGGCGCTCTCACAGTCCGGCTTTGGATCGTTTGTTGCGCCGGTTGTCGATGCCTGGGGCCTGGCGGCGCGCGGTCAAGAGAACGACGCGCGCGCTCTGCTCGCTGCGACCCCGCCCGACAATTTCGCGCGGACCTATTGGGCGGAGCATTTGGGACATATCGCGCTGGCCGCTGGGGACCCGTCGGCTGCGGTCGATGCGTATCGGCTGCTCGTCGTCGATGACGAAGGGCGCAACACGCGCATTCGCATCGCCTTGGCCGATGCCTTGCGACAGATGAACGATCTGGATGCGGCGAACGAGGTTTTGGCAGATGCGCGGCCGTTGCCGGACATTATCGCTGCGCGAAACGATCTGGCGGCCGGTAAGGAACTGAGCGGAACGCCGACCACCGCCGAAGCCGGCGTAGCGACTTTGTTGCTGCGCGTCGCCGCGGACCTGTCACGTGAGCGGACCGTTCCTCTGGCGCTTACCTTCTCGCGGGCCGCGACATGGCTGGCGCCGGACGACGCCAGCGGCTGGCTGATGGTTTCGCAGCTTCTGGCGCGCGCGGAGCAATATGACGGTGCGCTCGATGCCGCGACGAATGTATCGCCGTCCGATCCCGCAGCGTCATTGGCCCGCGCGCAACAGGCGGCGCTTCTCGATGCGCTGGAGCGTGACGAAG
This sequence comes from Pacificimonas sp., assembly GCA_049683075.1. GTDB lineage: Bacteria > Pseudomonadota > Alphaproteobacteria > Sphingomonadales > Sphingomonadaceae > Pacificimonas. The sequence continues at coordinate 2,298 of JBAUIQ010000167.1, read as the reverse complement.
AAGCGCTCGGCCTGCTTGAACAGGTGGCGAGCGTCGAAACCGCAACGTTCCAGGATTTCGTACAGCTTGGTGAGGCCTATCAGGGCGCGGAGCGATATGACGACGCCATCGAGGCGTATCGGCGCGCGCTCAACCTGGCGGAAGATGGGAATGCCGACGGTCGTTGGCAGGCATGGTTCCTGCTCGGTGCGGCCGAAGAGGCACGGGGTGACTGGGCCGCGGCCGAAGCGGCTCTTCGCAATTCACTCGCCATCTCGGCAGACCAGGCGATCACGCTGAATTACCTTGGCTATATGCTCCTTGAGCGTGGCCTGAAACAGGAAGAGGCCGTCGGGCTGATCGAGCGGGCGAGCGAACTTCGCCCCAATGATGGCCATATCACCGACTCGCTTGGATGGGCGCAATATCAGGTCGGTGACTATGAGGCGGCGGTGGCGACATTGGAGCGTGCGATTGCCGATGTGCCGGACGATCCGACGATCAATGATCATTTGGGCGATGCCTATTGGCAAACCGGCCGACGAATCGAGGCGCGCTTTCGCTGGCGCGCGGCGCTCGATGCCGACCCGGAAGATGAGCAGCGGGCACGTTTGGCAGCGAAGCTGACCTACGGTTATGACCGCGCGCTGGCGATGGATGCGGCCAGTGGGACGACGTCGCAACCGTGAGCGACGAGATCGCGAGGGGCGGTCTTTCCGAGGTTGCGCCCGCCAAGCTGAACCTCGCACTGCATGTTCGTCGGCGGCGAGACGATGGCTATCACGACATAGAAACGCTCTTCGCGTTCTGTGAAAACGGTGACATCGTCGCCGCACGACCCGACGACCGGCTCAGTCTGATCATCACAGGTCGTTTCGCGGGCGCATTACGGTCTACTGAAGACAACCTTGTCCTCAAGGCCGCGCGTGCGCTCGGCGACGCGGCAGGCATCGCGCCCACAGGCGCGCTCACATTGGATAAGCGTCTGCCGATCGCCAGCGGGATCGCTGGAGGGTCCGCGGACGCGGCTGCGACGTTACGGGCGTTGAACCGGCTTTGGGGCTTGAACTGCAGCCTCGACCGATTGGCGAGCGTAGGTGCACAGCTCGGTGCGGACGTTCCGGCCTGTGTCTACAGCGAACTTGCCCATGGGACCGGGACCGGTGCCGATCTCGAACGCGTTGATGATGCTTCATGGCGCGGCCGACGGATCCTCCTTGTCAATCCGGGCGTCTCGGTATCGACGCCCGAGATTTTCAAAGCCTGGGACGGTGAGGATCGCGGCAGACTCGATATTTGTGCGGTGGACGCGGCGTTTCGGAATGATCTCACGGGCCCCGCCATCGGAGAAGCGCCGCAAGTCGCAGAAGTTCTGGCATGGCTCGCCGGGCTCGGCGGCGACTTCGTTCGAATGTCCGGCTCCGGTGCAACGTGCTTCGCGATCGTCCCGGACGACCTGGACCTCCGCGAGGCGCTCAGCGACGCAGAGAAGCGAGGGTGGTGGACCATGGACACTCGGCTTCGATAATTCCGTAACGGATGTGTCGAAATGAGACGGCTGGAGCAGTTTTGAGTTCCTGACAATTTGGCACGCCCTCGGGGCCCGAATTGGCATCGCCCTTGCGACGACATGTCCGAGGGTTGGCGTCCGTGACCATGTCTCTTGCCACGGCCCCGACCCGGTCCGGTTTTCGAAGAGCGATCTTCGCACCGGCCAACTGACGGCGGCGAAGCGGCAGGCTTCGCCGCCGCCTTTCTTCAGGCGGCCCGTTCAGGTAAGCAGGCCGCATGAACATCATGCCCGAAAAGATGACGCCCGCCGATGCTGCGGCCGTCGCCACACCGCCTCGCGCCGCCTTCGCCTGGGAAGATCCACTCGGGCTCGACGAGCTGCTGACCGACGATGAGCGGATGATTCGCGATACGGCAAAGTCCTTTTGCGACAAGGAATTGGCGCCCATCGTACGGGACGCCAATCGCAACGAGACGTTTGACCCCGACCTGATGAAGGCATTCGGCGCAGCGGGCCTCCTCGGCTCCACCATCGATGGCTATGGCTGCGCAGGCGCCAGCTACGTTGCCTATGGCCTCATCGCGCGAGAGGTCGAGCGGATCGACTCGGCCTATCGCAGCGCGATGTCGGTACAGTCCTCGCTCGTGATGCACCCCATTCACGCTTATGGCACGGAAGAGCAGCGTGAGCGCTACCTGCCGAAGCTGGCGACCGGTGAGTGGATCGGCGCCTTCGGGCTGACGGAGCCGGACGCAGGCTCCGATCCCGGCGGTATGAAGACGCGGGCGCGCAAGGACGGCGATGGC
>JBAUIQ010000166.1:0-1687 GCA_049683075.1 Pacificimonas sp. | reverse complement strand
TTGTAAAGGGTGGCGAAGCCGAAAGCTTTCGCCTGCTCGACAATCTGAAAACGGTGAAACTTGCGGTCAGTCTCGGCGGCACCGAGTCCCTCGCCAGCCACCCCGCCGCCATGACGCATTTGTCGGTCCCCGAAGACCGCCGCGCCGCGCTCGGCATTACCGACAGCCTCGTCCGGGTCTCTATCGGCGTCGAACATGAAGACGACTTGATCGCCGACTTCAAACAGGCGCTGGCGGCGGTCTAACGGCAGGGTCGTCCGCGCCGAACATCTGGCGACCCCCGCGAGAAGGCGCTAACGCCACCCCCGTAACGTCATCGGGGAAGGATCATTATGTATCACATCGCGAGATTGACGGCGGCCGTTATCGCCATGTTGGCTACACCTCTCGTGGCACAGTCTGGCGACAACCCCTTCGCCAACCCGGCCAAGCCCGACACAGCGGCGCAGGCGGCGAAATGCCAGGAGGGCGGAAAGGCCAGCTTTGGCCGCTACCTCGGCGATTACACGTTCCAGGATTCGCAGATCACGGCCGACGGCAGCTGGACCCAGGGGCAGGGCGGCACATGGAATTTCCGCTGCCTCGGTGACGGTGCCGCCATCGTCGACATGTTCCACCCCGCCGCGGGCGGCTATGGCATGACAGTCCGCATGTACGACGCCGCGGCGGAACAGTGGGACGTCGTCTTCACTGGCGAAGGCAGCGAGGCGATGAGCCACCTGACCGCCACCGAACGCGACGACGGGTCCATCGAAATGCACTACCAGAAGCCTGATTTCGGCCACCTCCGTCGCATCACCTTCACCCCGCCGACCGACGAAGGGTTCGACTGGGTCATGGCGATCTCACAGGACGAGGGCGCGACGTGGATGGACGTCTACAAAATGACCGTGACGGCGCAGTGAGGCGAACGCCGTCGCCACCGTCCCGGCGCGCCTGATGGCTCATCGACTTTCCATCTTCGACATGGACCGCACCATCACGAAGAGCGGTACCTACAGTCCGTGGCTTTGGCACTGGACGGGGGAACGTGCGAAATGGCGGCGGTTGCTGCTGCCGCTGTCGGCGCTGGCGGGGCTGGCTTACGTCCTGCGGCTGGTGGACCGGAAGCGGCTGAAGGGCATCAATCATTGGCTGCTAATGGGCGGACGGCAATCTGCCGAGCGAGTGGCGACGACGGCGGAGAGCTTTGCCGCGAAGATCGTGCCTAACGAGTGTTACCAGAGTGCGCTCGACCAGATCGAAAAGGAGAAGGCCGAGGGCCGCCGCGTCCTGCTGGCGACCGCGTCATATGCCTTTTACGTCCGAGCCGTGGCCGAAAGGATGGGTTTCGAGGAAATCGTCGCCACCCGCGTGCGCCGATCGCCGGATGGCGATGTTCTGGCCGGAGTGAGGGGCGAGAACTGCTATGCGGACGCAAAGCTACGCATGGTCGAACAGCATCTTGCCACCGAGGGCATCGACCGCGCCGATGCGCATGTCCGCTTCTTCTCCGATCATCACTCGGATGAACCCTGTTTCGCTTGGGCCGACGAAGCCTATGCGATCAATGGTAAAGGGCCCATGATCCGGCTGGCGAAAAAGCGCGGCTGGGAGAGCCTGCGCTGGACGTGACGCCTAGCGTCGGCAGCGAAAGAAGCGCGGCGCCTGATACTGGCATTCTGAGACTTGTCCGCCCCTACTGAAC
>JBAUIQ010000165.1:0-9102 GCA_049683075.1 Pacificimonas sp. | reverse complement strand
GGTATACATCGCCCTGCCCTCCCCGCGTTAAAACTGGAAGCCGACACCGACCGCGCCGCCGATCCGACGATTGTCGTCAGCGAAGCTATTCTCCGACGTCCGGAACGAGCCGTTCACATTCGCCGTTAGAAACAAGCTTTGACCCAGGTCTCGACGATAGTTCACCTGCCCGAAAAAGAGGTTGTCCGATCGGTCCTGCGAAATGGCAAATTCGTTGCGGGAATAGGTGAGCGACGCACCAAGATTCTGGTTCTCGGCGAGAGTCCACGCCGCGCCGAGGGTTAGGCCGTAGCTGACGTCATCGCCGTCGAGATCGAGGCCGTCGAGTTCGGGGGATCCGGCAGTCTGCAACTGGTCGAGGTCGACGTAATTCCGGCGCGAATAAAAGGCGGTGGCGCTGTAAGACTTGCGGTCCTGAGCGTACCGAGCGCTTAAGGAACCCCGCTGATTGCGAAACGTAGCGGGCGTCACAGGCTGATTGAAGTCGGGAATGCAATCGCCACCAGCGGACAGGCCGCCGGTCAGACAGTCATCGAAATCGCCAAGGCCGGGTGTGGTGGGATCGAAGCCGACGCCACGTCGGGCTCCGGTCAAATTTCTGGCAAAACTCGACAGGCCCTCGAAATATTGGCCCGAGAATGTGACACCGCGACCGTTTTGCCACTGCAAGTCCGCGTTGATGTTGCGACCGCCGTAACGCTCCCCGCCGGAAACGCTGAAACTGGTGCGGCGACTGGGTGTCAGGCGGGCGCCGACCGTCCAATAGACGCCGTCCCGTTCAAACGCGGTACGCCGCGGCTCCGCCGGGTCGATGACGAAATCGCCATCGGGTCCAAGGACGGGCAATCCGGTATCAGGATCATAAAGAATGCTGTCCTGCCGGTTCAGGATATCCTCATAGCCGACGCTGCCCGTGACAGAGGCGCGACGAGTGACCTGGTAAGATCCATCGAGCCCGCCCGAATAGGCGCGATAGCTCTGATCGAGTTCGTCGGTATCTTCCCGAAACCAGTTGCCCACCGTCCGCAGGGTGAAGCGCTGTCCTTGTGGGACCATGCCGATCGATACGCTCGCGCTCTGGTTCAGGCTGTCGGTCAGGCCGCGGATGCCGCCATTATTGTCTCCGACGCCGAGGCCGACGCGCCCAAGATCCTGCAACGGATTGCCTTCGATCCCGTCGACGGTCGTGAGGCCGAGGCGGTAGCGGGCATCGAACTGCAGATTGCCGCCCAAAGTGGTCTGAATACGCGGCTCCAAGAAGCCCGCAATGACCTGGACCTGATTGGCGTTATTTGCGGTTTCACTGCCGCCTGCAAAGCCACGAAGGTCTCGCTCGTACTGGCTCGCAGTTGCGCCCGCGCCGACGTAGAAAAAATCGTCGACAAGTTCGGCATCGCCGTTCGCCGAACCGTTCAAATTATAGGAGCGGCGAAGATCGCCGAAGAGTTCGAAACGTCGAGCGATATTGAAGTTCGCCGCACCTTGCAGCTTTGGTCCGGTGACCGACAAGTTCGTCCCGAATTGCGTTTCCAACCACCCGGTCGTTCCGCGAAAGCTGTTTTCGGTCTCGTCCACGACAAAACGAAGCTGAACGCTCGACGTTCGATTGACCTCGCCCATGACGGGCGTTGCCGCGAGGCCCGACGCGACAGCGGCGAGAAGGCAGACGCGCGTCCCGGACAACCTCATGTTCCATAACCATAATAGGTGCCGAAGCGACGGCCGATGCCGGCATACCGCGCCTTGTTCATCAGCATGTAGACATTGTCGCAAACGGACATCATCTGAAGCCCGTCACGAACCTGCGCATCGCGCGTGTTCTCCGCCTCCACAACGAAAAGCACCTGCCCGACATGAAGGGCAAGAACGGACGCTGCAGATGAAGCGAGGCAAGGCGGCGAATCGAAGATGACGATCCGGTCAGAATAGCGCCGCGCGATCTCGTCGATCATGCCCCCCATACGCTCGGACGCCAGCAGCTCCGTCGTCAGGTTATGCTGACGCCCCGCAGGCAGGACCGAGAAATTTGGGATGTTCGTTTTGATGAGGCAGTCGCTGAGCTCGATCGAGGGATCCGCGATGACGTCGATCAGGCCCTTGCCCCCTTCCAGACCGAGCGTCGACAGGATCTCTGGCTTGGCAAAGTCAGCATCGACCAGAAGAACGGTCAAATCACGCTCGGAGGCAATCGAAAGCGCGAGGTTCGTGGCGCAAAACGTCTTGCCCTCGTTCGGCTGTGCCGAGTTGACGAGGATGAGATTGCCGTTCTCGATCTTCCGGTCGCCCTCGGCCGTCGCATTGATCAGAAGCTGGCGCTTTACGATGCGGAATTCCTCGGCCGTCGCCGTCGCCGGACTGTCAGGAACGACGAAGCCAAGATCGCGAATGGCGGCCAAGTCGATATGGCCGCGTCGGCTCTGCTTCGCCTCAGCAACGTCGTCTTCCGGAGGTGAGACGGTTGCTGCGGGTGCCGCAACGGGCGAAGCCGATTTCGGCTTTGCGAAGCTCTTCGCCGCTACCTTTGGCTGCGCCGCCGGCGCCTTCTTTAGGGCGGGTGCTGCCGTACTCGCTTCGAGCTCGGCGGCAGCGCGCTCAAGGAGCGAGGTGCGACGCGCCTTGCGAACTTCGGGCTGATCTTCGGGATCGGACATTCGAAAAACGCCCCTTCTAAACGAGTTCGTAGAGGACAAGCGCGGCGTAGACCGCAAGCAGCCCGATGGCCAAAACGGTGAAACCGGCAAGACGGATGCGGTTCTGAGCCCGGTCGTTTTCGGTTACGATTTCGCTGACCGAGCCGAGCACCGGCAGGTCGAACTGGTTCTCCATCTGGCCCGCCGTGACAAAAGTGGCGCGCAGCTGGCTAATGAGAAATGCGATTGCGATACCGCCCGCCGCGGCGGCAATGAACACGACGCTTAAAAACAAGGGGCGGTTTGGCGCTACCGGCTCACGCGGCTGCGAGGGAGGATCTACCACGGAGAAGCGAACCTGCTGCGTCTGCGTCTGCACATCGGACTGCAGCCTGATTTCCTCCCGGCTCCGCAACAGAGCGTCATATTGGCTGCGGAGCACGCCATAATCGCGATTCAGCTTCGCCTGCTCTGCCGCAATACCCGGTTGTTCGACCTGCTTGCGACCCAGATCCTCGATCGCCGCCGTTAGACGATCACGACGCGCAGCCAGTGATGCCACCTGACTCTGACGATCGAACACCATCGAACGAAGATTTACATATACTGGGTTGCTGGCCTGCGGCGTGCGCGTGCTGCCTTGGGCTGCAAGTTCTGCTTCTTCCTCCTGCGCCTGCTGCTCTAAGCGGGCGAGCTGGCGCTTGGCGAGAATGACGTCAGGATGGGTGTCGAGCTTTCCCGAGGCGTAGAGGTCGCTGAGGGCAGCCTCCATCTGATTGACGCGTGCGCGAGCCGCGGAACTGAATTGCGTTGGCGATAGCGAGGCGCCCGATCCGCGAACCGTGGATGGCGTTCCGCCGATCTGCGACTGAAGCGCGCTCAGCGCACGCACCGCCTGCGCATATTCAAGGTCGACATTTTCCAGTTCGATCCGGGCACGCGCCAGACGCTCGGAAATATTGCCCTCGCCCGGAAGCTGGCCGAGATAGCGCTGCTCGAATTCCGCACGCCGCTGTTCGGCCGCCTCCAGCTCACGCTCGCGTTGCGCGAGCTGGTCTTCGAAGAAGCGGATCGCCTCGTTGATATCGTCACGGTCGGCAGTGACGTTTTCTTCCATGAAGATCTGGAGAAGATTGTCGACGATGTTTCGCGCCAGGTCCGCGTTCTGCTGATCACTTAATTCTGGATCGGCGGACGTATATCCGATGGTGAAGAGATTGCCGGACTGGCTTTGGACCAGGATGTTTTCCGAAAGCGTCGCGATCGCCTCGTCTAGTTCCGCATCGCTTTCGAGACCGATGTCGAGTTCAGCGCGGCGAATGACCTTCTCCAGGTTCAGTCGGCTCGTTAGCGTTTGCCGAACGATATTCAGCTCACGTCCCGCATTGCGCGCGCCCATTTCACGCTGAATTATTGACCCTGTATCGACCAGGATACGAGCGCTCGACGCATAGCTGTTCGGGATCGTCGCGACGAACGTCCAGCCGATCAGACAAACGATCCACGCCACGATCAGCGCCCACCACCGCCGCCGCCACACCCCGTATAGGGTGGTCATGATCTCTTCTTGAAGGTTGTTCATCGGCTGGTGTCAGAGTCCTATCTCGGTGTCCGTCGCGCGAGCGTTTCTACGCCGCGACTAGAGGAAACTCTCTGGAATGATGATGACGTCACCAGGCTGAATGGCGACGTTCGCATCCGTGTCGCCATCCTTAAGCAGGCTCTCGATCTTCAGCGCATATTCGGTCTGAGCCCCTGTTTCCGGATCAACCCGGACGAGCCGGGCATTATCGCCAGCCGCGAACGGCGTCAGACCACCAACGCTGACCATAACATCGAGAAGGGTCAGCTTGTTACGGAAAGGTATCGCAGACGGGCGCGTGGCCTCGCCGACGATCCTGACCTGCTTCGACAGCGGTCCCTGGAAACCGGTGACGATGACCTGCACGATCGGATCGGCGATATAGACCGCCAGTTTCTCTTCGATCTCAGTCGCGATCTGGGCCGGCGTCTGTCCGGTGACTTCGAGGTCATCGATCAGCGGTGTCGTGATGCGACCGTCCGGGCGCACGGTGACGGCCGTCGAGAGTTCCGGATTGCGCCATACGAATACCTGCAGGCTGTCGAGCGGCCCAACGACATAATCCTGTGCGGGCTCGGCCTCGTCGGCGCTGGCAACCTTGGCGGGCGGCAGCTGAGGCAGACCCGAGTTCGTTGCGCCGCACGCGGCAAGCGCAAGTATTGACGTTCCGATTGCAACCGTCCGGACAAAAGCAGTCATCATCATCGTTCCTTTTTCAATCGGTCGTAAAAGCCGTCCCCGGGCGGGCACTCCTTGGCATCCCCTACGCGCACGCACCTTAACCAAAGGCTTATGATCGCAGCGTGACAGGCTGCGAAATCGAAGCGGACCGTGGAACACTCCCCCGTATCGGAGACGTCCCATAATGGAACTTTTCGCAAAAGGGGAGGGTCAGACGAGAATTTCCGGCGGTGGTGGATGACCGAGAAAGGCCGATGGGCTGGCGCTACGCCCATAAGCGCCCGCCATGAAGAGCGCGACGATGTCTCCTTCTGCTAGGCGCGGCAGCGAGACCTTATCGCCAAGCCGGTCGAGCGGCGTGCAGAGGCAACCGACCACATTTACGATCTCATCGCCTCGCGAATCGAAGGCCTTTGCGGCCGCGATCGGGTAGTTTCGACGGATGACGGTCCCGAAATTCCCCGAAGCCGCCAATTGATGGTGCAGGCCGCCATCAGTCACCAAAAAGACCTGGCCATCCGAAACCTTTCTGTCGACCACGCGCGTCAGGTAAACGCCGCAAGGTGCCGCGAGAAAACGGCCGAGCTCCATGATGAAGCGCGTGTCGGTAAGTATTGGCGCTCGTTCGTCGAGGAGATCGCCGAGTGCTGCGCCGATAGATGTTACATCGACTGGCTCGTCGCCGGGAAAATATGGCACACCCAATCCGCCGCCGATATTGACGGTCGGCGGAGGCGTCGGCGCATGTTGTGCCAAGTCGGCAACTAGGTCGAACGTCTGCCGCTGCGCCTCGATCAGTGCATCGGCGTCGAGGTTCTGCGAACCGGCGAAGACGTGAAAGCCGCGAAAGTCGGCACCTAGGGTGGCAAGTCTGTCGAGAGCGGCGGGAACGGCAACGGCATCGATGCCGAACGCTTTCGCACCGCCGCCCATCCTCATGCCGGACCCCTTCAAGTCGAAGGGGGGATTCACGCGGAGCGCAGCATGCAGGGTCTCCCCCGCCGTATCAGCGATGCGCGCGGCGCGTTCGAGCTCACCGACTGATTCGATGTTAAGGGTGATACCTGCGCCAATCGCAGCCGCCAGTTCGCGATCGCGCTTTCCTGGCCCGGCAAAGCTGATCTCAGCCGGGTCCGTTCCCGATGCCAAGGCGATCTCGAGCTCTCCAGCCGACGCAATGTCGAGGCCATCGACCTGTGCGGCCAGATGATCGACGACGGGCTGAAAAGGATTGGCTTTGATGGCGTAGTGGAGCTCGATTGCGCTCGGCAACGCCTCACGCAAGATCGCCACCTGACGGTCGAGCAACGCCGTGTCATAAACGAACAAGGGCGTGTCCCCGGCTTCGGCGATAAGACCGTCGGCGGTCCGACCTCCAATCACGAGCGCGCCGTCTTCACTCTTGAAGAGCCCTGCCAATCTGGGATCTTCGCTAGGTGCAGTCGATGGTGCTGGTGCACGCCTTCGGCTCATCGGGATTTCTCCATATGGCGAGCCCTCAAAGCTGCACGATCAAGCTTTCCATTCGGAGAGCGGGGAAGTTCATCATACCATTTGATCGATTGCGGAACCATGAAGCTAGGCAAAGCTCGCTTCAGTTCTCGAGCGAGGCCAGCGGCGTCGCCAGGCCCCGCGGCGCACAAGAAAATGGCTTGTCCGAGACGCTCATCCGGCACGCCGAAGGCAACGGCCTCGCGAACGCCTGCCACGGCTAAAGCTGCATCTTCTATCTCTTGCGGGCTAACACGGTTGCCGCTCGTCTTGATCATCTCGTCCGCGCGTGCCTCGAAATAGAGAAGGCCGTCATGCCCGCGCCGCATGCTGTCACCTGACCAGACGGCGGTGCCGCCGTAAGAGGAGGCGTCCGGCGCCGGGCGGAAGCGCGCTTGTGTTCGCACCAGGTCCTGCCAATAGCCCTGCGCGACGAGCGGACCGCAATGGACGAGCTCGCCGGGCTCGTTGGGATCGGCCACGCTGCCATCTTTGCGAATGATAAACAGTTCGGCATTCGGGATTGCCGTTCCAACGGATTCCGGCTTGGTTTCAACAAGTTCGGGATCGAGAAAACTGGATCTGAAAGCTTCCGTGAGCCCGTACATTAGGTAGAGCCGCGCATTTGGGAAATTTGCGCGCAGACGCTTGGAAAGACGCGGCGGCATGTGACCCCCGCTGTTCGTCAGCACGCGCAAACTGTGCCGCGCATCGTTCGGCCATTCGGCTTCATAAAGCTGCATCCAGAGCGGCGGCACCCCGGCGAGCTGGGTCGCACGCTCTCGCTCGACAGCCTTCACGACGTCCTTGGCAGTCAGGTAATCGAGGAGGATCACGGATGCCCCCTGCCTCAATCCGGTCGTCAGCTGGTTCAGGCCGTAATCAAAACTGAGCGGCAAGACTGCGAGAATGCGATCCGAAGAGCTCGTGTCAAGATAGGCGGCCACACTCTCGGCCCCCAAGCAAATGTTCGTGTGAGTCAACATGACGCCCTTCGGCCGCCCCGTACTCCCGGACGTGTAGAGCAGCATCGCCAGATCGTCGTGCTCGCGAGCGATCGTCCCTGGGCCAATCGGCGCTCCGGCCATGATTTTCGGAAGATCGTCGCGGTAGCCAAGACGGCCCCCCGTCCAACCCGCGATGTTGGCCAGCCGAGATTCATTTCCGATCAACAGCGCGGCGCCGCTGTCATCGAGAATATGTTTCGCCTGCGCCGCCTTCAGAAGCGGGTTGATTGGGACCGCTATGCCGCCCGCTCGCATAACAGCGAGCATGGCGATGACCGTATCGGTCGACTTCGGACCCCAGATGCAGGCCCGCTCGCCCGGTTGCAGTCCGCGGTCGATAAGGCCTGCCGCCAACGCCGACACGTCTCTCTCCAACGCGCCATATGTCAACCGCTTCGCACGCGTGACCACGGCTTCGGAGCCGAGGTCATGGCCAAGATGAAGTTCGTCGACGCGCATCATTTTGGCGCGGCCAGAGGCACCGTGATGCGACCGGTTTTTGCCAGACGGGGCGTACCGCTCGTCGCCAGGGTCAGACCACCGATCGACGCAAAGGAAATCGTGCCAAGTTCGCGACCATCCATCCGAAAATGCGGCAAAAGAGATCCGAGATTATAGTCCGAGATCCGGCTGAACGACCATTCAAGATCCCGAGATGCCATCCACGCCGCCGTTCCTGCCCACAGCGCCTGAAATGCACGCGACAGGCGCCGCGCAGGATCGATCCAGAGGCCAGTGTCCCAACATCCGTTCGGCGGCACGCGCCAAGTCGCGGGCACCTCGTCCTCTTCGAACGATTCTGTGCCGAGCCAGTTCACGCCGACGACCGCATCTCCGCGACGCGCCACGAGAGCATGCAATCCGTGTTCGGCACGATATTCGATTGTCTGGCGGTCCGCATCGATCAGTCCGGAAAGTGCGTCACCCGCCTCAACGTCAACCTGATAACCGCGCGGCATTTTCGGCATCCCAGCGCGCGGGACCGCGAGCAGCCGATAGCGGTGCCATTCGACGCCCGGCAGGAAGGTCGTTCCCCGCGCCAGCGCGTAGGAGAGGCTATCGACCGGGCCAAGCCGCTTCACGTGACACCCTTCCTCTCGACGTCCTGAACTCTGCCCATATTGCGCGCGGCGGCCCTGCCAGTATAAGCCCGCCCCTGTAAAGCGTCCCGCCAACTGGATTTGGACGCTGCCATGCCTCCACTCGATCCTGGGGACCGATGATCGCCACGACGCAGCCCGCCCAGCCCGCGACCATCGATATCGATGCCGAAGTCCGTTCCGTCTTGAAGGACGTCCTGTCGCTCGATGAAGCGACAACCGCTGATATGGAGGCGGACACGCCGCTTTTTGGCGCGCTTCCCGAACTCGACTCGATGGCCGTCGCAGGCCTTCTGACTGAGTTGGAGGATCGGCTCGACATTCTGATCGATGACGACGAGGTCGATGGCGAACTCTTCGAGACGTTCGGGAGCCTCGCGGACTTCATCCGGGAAAAGGTCACGACTTGACACCGAAGGACACCGGCCTTCGCCAGTCCTACAGCAACGTTGGTTCGCTCGAACTTCCCGTGACGGCCTGCGGACCTCAGTCCGATGTCCGGATCGTCATTGTCCAGCCGCTTTTCGAAGAGCTGAACCGCTGCCGCCATTTCCTGACCCAATTAATGAGAGCTCTTCATCGGCGAGGCGTCGGCAGCCTGATGCCGGATT